>JAGDBE010000210.1 GCA_017959195.1 Clostridia bacterium
ATGCAAAGCGTCTTACCTTTTATAAACGCGTAGGAAGTCGGGTCCCAGGCGGTATATCCTCTTGCTTCGAAAGTGGCGCGTAAGCCGCCTGACGGGAACGAAGACGCGTCGGGCTCGCCCTTTATCAGTTCTTTTCCGGAAAATTCCATAATGATTCCGCCGTCGGGCGACGGTGCGATAAAACTGTCGTGCTTTTCGGCGGTAATGCCTGTAAGCGGCTGGAACCAGTGCGTAAAGTGTGTGGCGCCCTTTGAAACTGCCCATTCCTTCATGGCTTCAGCCACGGCGTTTGCCACGTTGGGATTAAGCGTTGCGCCCTCGTCAATCGTTTTTCTCAATGAGGCATATACGTCGGATGACAATTTTGCCTTCATTACTCTGTCGTCAAATACCATACTTCCAAAGTATTCGGATACCGTTTTCATTTTAATTCTCCTTTTCTTTTTTGATTTTTTAATAAATAAAGAGAAGGCGCCTCTCATGTCAAAACATGAAAGACGCCTTTGCCTTCATAATATTAAAATGTAATTAAACCGTTTTCCCGGCAAAACTATGGGGAAAACTACCTTTTACGGCACTTATTATACACTCATGTTTTCGGTTTGTCAAGCCCCTTTTTAAAAAAATTTCAAAAATTTCCATCCGTTTCTTTTTTTCCTATTGACAAATTGAAAACTGTGATGTATAATGCAACCGTGAGCAATGGCGTTCATTTACATGCGGACAATTTCCGCCTGTAAATGGGCGCTTTTTTTGTTTTCAAAAAAAGAAAGGAACACCGATATGGTTAGAGAAGGAAATATCAGAATTCCGTCCGGATGCGCCATTGCGGCGATTATATCCAGGGAAGGAAAACGCATGACGGGAGAAAAAATCATGGAGGCAATGAAGCCGATGCACGACCGTTCGAACGGCCTCGGCGGCGGCTTTGCGGGTTACGGCATTTATCCGGAATATAAAGACCTTTACGCGCTGCATTTCTTTTTCGACTGCAGAGATACGCGCAAAATGTGCGAGGCATTCTTAAAGGAGCGCTTTGAGGTCGTAATGGGCGAGCTCATACCCACGCGCAAGATGCCGGAAATCACCGACGAGCCGATTATATGGCGGTATTTTGTAACTCCGCTGCGCTCGGTACTCGCAGACCTTCAGCTTGACGAAAAGGAATTCGTCGCACGCACGGTTATGAAAATAAACACCGAAATGAAGGGTGTTTACGTCTTTTCAAGCGGTAAAAACATGGGAACCTTCAAGGCAGTCGGCTTCCCCGAAGACGTAGGAAGATTTTACCGCCTTGAAGAGTACGAGGGCTATAGCTGGACCGCACACGGCCGCTATCCCACAAACACTCCCGGCTGGTGGGGCGGCGCGCATCCGTTCACGCTGCTCGATTATTCCGTCGTACATAACGGCGAGATATCGTCATATGACGCAAACCGCAGATTTATTGAAATGTTCGGTTATAAATGCACACTGCAGACAGATACCGAAGTTATTACCTATATTCTCGACTATCTCATAAGAGTAAAGGGACTTACGATGAAAGAGGCGGCAAACGTCATCGCCGCACCGTTCTGGAGCACCATTGAGAGCAAGGACGACGAGTACGAAAAGCAAAAGCTCAGATATCTGCGCTCCGTCTTTCCGAGCCTGCTCATAACGGGGCCGTTTTCAATAGTTCTCGGATTCGAAAACGGTCTTATGGCGCTCAACGACAGACTTAAACTCCGCTCGATGGTTGTCGGTGAAAAAGACGACAAGGTATTTATAGCAAGCGAAGAAGCGGCAATAAGAGTTATGGAACCCGACGCCGAAAACGTCTGGGCGCCGTCCGGCGGCGAGCCGGTAATAGTTAAGGTAAAGGAGGGAATTCTCTGATGGGAGTAGAATTCATTTTCCCCGAATTTGAGGTAATAAGAAACAGCGACCGCTGTATAGCATGCCGCGTGTGCGAACGCCAGTGTTCAAATCAGGTTCATTCTTTCAGCGACGAAAGAAAAGCCATGATAAGCGACGAGACCAAATGCGTCAACTGTCAGAGATGCGTTTCTCTCTGCCCGACAAGAGCGCTCAAAATCGTTAAAAGCGACTGTTCGCTTCGCGAAAACGCAAACTGGCAGAACGATACGATAAAGGAAATCTACAAGCAGGCAAACAGCGGCGGCGTATTGCTCTCCTCCATGGGCAATCCGAAGCCCCTGCCCGTATATTGGGACAAAATTCTCATAAACGCGTCCCAGGTTACAAATCCTCCGATAGACCCCCTTCGCGAGCCGATGGAGACAAAAGTTTTTCTCGGTAAGAAGCCCACCGAAATAAACAGGGATTCAAGCGGAAAACTGAGTTTCAACCTGCCTCCTCAGATTGAACTTTCAATGCCGGTAATGTTCTCGGCAATGAGCTACGGCTCGATAAGTTACAACGCTCACGCATCTCTTGCCCGCGCCGCAACCGAACTCGGTATTTTATACAATACCGGCGAAGGCGGTCTTCACGAAGATTTTTACAAATACGATAAAAATACGATAGTTCAGGTCGCGTCGGGACGTTTCGGCGTTCACGAGGACTACCTCGAAGCGGGCGCCGCGATAGAAATCAAAATGGGACAGGGCGCAAAACCCGGTATAGGCGGACATCTTCCGGGCGCGAAAATCGTCGGCGACGTATCGCGCACGCGTATGATTCCCGAGGGCTCCGACGCCATCTCCCCCGCTCCGCACCACGATATTTACTCGATAGAAGACCTGCGGCAGCTCGTGTATTCGCTCAAAGAGGCGACCGAATATAAAAAACCCGTAATCGTAAAGGTTGCGGCGGTACATAATATCGCCGCCATAGCAAGCGGAATTGCGAGAAGCGGAGCCGACATCATAGCAATAGACGGCTTCCGCGGCGGCACGGGCGCTGCTCCTACGAGAATACGCGATAACGTGGGCATTCCGATAGAACTTGCGCTTGCGTCGGTTGATAAACGTCTGCGCGACGAAGGTATTCGCGGCAACGTCTCGCTCGTTGCGGGCGGCTCGATAAGAAGCGCCGCCGACGTCGTAAAAGCAATAGCGCTCGGTGCAGACGCATGCTACGTTGCAACCGCGGCGCTGCTCGCACTCGGCTGTCATCTCTGCCGTTCCTGCCAGACCGGAAAATGCAACTGGGGTATCGCGACGCAGAACCCCGAACTTGTAAAACGCTTAAATCCCGATATCGGCTATGCACGGCTCGTAAACCTCATGACCGCGTGGAAGCACGAGATCATGGAAATCATGGGCGGCATGGGAATCAACTCCATAGAAGCGCTGCGCGGCAACAGACTCATGCTCCGCGGCGTAGGTCTTAACGAAAAAGAGCTTGAGATACTCGGTATCTCTCATGCGGGAGAATAATTATGAAACGTGTATATGTAAATGAAGAATGGTGCCTTGGCTGCCACTTATGCGAATATAACTGCGCATTTGCCAATTCCGGATTAAAGGATATGGCTTTCGCGCTCAAGGACAAAGAGATATTTCCGCGCATTCACGTCGAGGGCGACGACAAAATCACGTTTGCCGTATCCTGCCGTCACTGCACCGACCCGATATGCGTCAAAAGCTGTATTGCCGGTGCAATTTCAAATAATGACGGCGTCGTGAAGATCGACAAAAACAAGTGCGTCGGATGCTTAACCTGCGTTCTTGTCTGCCCTTACGGCGCGCTTGCCCCGGGAAAAGACGGAATAATGCAGAAATGCGAGCTTTGCCTTGACAACGTGTGCGGAACGCCCGCCTGCGTTGCGGGCTGTCCGAATAAAGCGATAGTTTATGAGGAGAGGAGCGAGGCGGAATGAAAAATTACGTCATAATCGGCAACGGAACCGCCGCCGTCGGCTGTATTGAGGGCATACGCTCGGTCGATAAGTCGGGAAAAATAACGGTTATATCGGAAGAAAACCGCCCCGTTTACAGCCGTCCCCTTATTTCCTATTATCTGGAGGGCAAAACCGA
>JAGDBE010000211.1 GCA_017959195.1 Clostridia bacterium
CGTGACCGCTCCGGGAAGGGCGTCGGTGTACGAGGTCTTTGTGGTGGTGGCGATCAGCGCGAATCCGTCGTCGGGCTGCTCGCTTCTGAACAGCTTGTAGCGGTTGGCGTCCTCGGCGGCGTTCCAGCTGAGCCTGACCTTGCCTCCGTCGGCAAGCTCGGCGCTGAGCACCGGTATTCCGACCGCCTTGATGCAGGTCTTGCCCTTGGGCAGCGAGTATTCGGAGATAAGCTCCCCGCCAGCGGTCAGCGCTCTGACCTTGTAGAAGTAGGTAACGCCCGGCACCGCGCCTTCGTCGGTATACGACAGTGCGTCCGCGCCGTCGAGCGTCGCCGCCAGCGTGTATTCGGCGTCCTTCGAGCCTTCGGTGCGGTAGACGAGGTAGCCCTCGGCGCCGCCGTCAGACAGAGAAGCCGCTCGAAGGATGAAAAGACAAAAACGTTAATTCCCAAAGTAAATTCCACAGTGGAACAAGGCGCTGAATTTACTAAGAGAAACGGCTGAAATAAGTGTGGGAAAGGACAGAAAAGAGTAAAAAACGAAGGAAATCCGAGCCAAAAATCGCAAAAAGGCAACAGCAAACAAAGCCCGAGGAAAATTTCCCGGACTAAATTCAGCCAGAGGTGGAATTTAGATATCCAACAAATCAGCTAACAGTATAGGAGACTGAATCACTTTTTTAGAGTCGACTCTTTCGATGCCGAGAACATGTGCAAGCTCGTCTGAATATGTAAAAGAAAACATATCGTATGCACTTTTACCATTAAACTGCTTTCTTTTTACGCTATTGACGTGGGAGAAGATCAAATCAACAGTATCTTGCGAAAAAGCGTCGAAAGACTTACCTTTAGGAACAATGTTCCTAAACAAGGTATGATTATTTTCGACGTGCGGCTTTTGATATGAGCAGTTAGGATCACAAAAGAATAATGACGTTTCTTTTGTCCCGTCCAAATCATTTTCAAAAGCAAATACGTTGCAGAACTCTCCGCCATTGTCTGTAAGCAGAGCTGGAAAGAACTGAGAAAAAGAAAACCCGGCATTTTTAAGCTTGTGTTTCAGCATTGAAATCTTTTCAGAAGCCTCTGCCGATGATTTATCATCCAGCAATAGTCCAAACATGAAATCTACATTGACAAACTGAAAGGTCATAATAACCTTCCCGCCGATTCTGCCTATTACGGTATCCATTTCGACATAGCTACAGTTAGGATTTTCTTGCGTGAACGCAAGAAAATCAGTGTAAGCTCTGTTGATTCTGATTCCCTGCGGCACATACATTTCTTTTTTTGCTCTTCTCGATTTGAATTTAACCGCTCTCGGCAAATCAATTCTGGATATCTCGTAGTAACCGTTGTTGATATGACGGTAAACGGTAGATTTAGACACGGACAAATCATTCGCCTTTATGGCATGATAAATATGCTGCCCGCCCTTTACTGCTTCTGAGATGATGCGCTCATTGTAGTAAAATTCCTCTTTGGTCAAAGGTATTCCCTCGCGCGATTCCACTAAAACAGTCTCGTATTCTTTTTGCGCGGTTTTTGCCACATACTTACGACGCGGATAGGTGCAGTTGGCATGATTTTGTTTTTCACAACCGTTACAAACAAATGGCGCTTTCAGCAGTTTGGGACAGACATCGTTCGTTTTCGTAAACCCGCTTACGTAGTTGGTCGCATGAAGCTTCACCTCTTTTGACACAGTAGTCGGATCTTTGCCTATGCGTTTCGCAATTGCCTTAAACGTCATTCTTTTGCACAGACACTCTTGAATCTCTATCCTATCTTCGAGCTGCATGTGCTTGTTCTTCTTTTCCGGATTTTTCATTGTCTGGGACCTCCTTTCCCAGACTAAATTCTACCACCTTTCTTTTCCCAAACTAAATTCCATTTCAAAAGTCCACTGTGGAATTTACTTTGGGAATTAACTGAAAAGACAAAAAAACGCGGATGATCAAATTTTTTTATTTTTTTCTTGACAA
>JAGDBE010000003.1 GCA_017959195.1 Clostridia bacterium
AAAAGGGAATGCATCTCTATTCCTTCAACGCGTCGAAAGCAAAGGAAAAGGCGGTATATGCACTGTCGCAGTTCGACAGCGTGCAGATTATAAGAAAAATGCCCGACACGGTCGTTCTTAAGGTGGAAAAAGCAGTGCCGGAAATATACATAACGGCGGGCGGCGACAGCTATACGCTTTCAAAAAAATTAAGGGTTATCGAGAGAATAAGCGACGCTTCGCTTGCAGAAGCGCTTTCACTCAAATACGTAAAATTGAGCAATGTGGAAAACTGCGTTACGGGTAAATTCCTTGAAGTTTCCGACGGAACGGACAAAATACTCACAGAGCTTCTTTCCGTCCTCGACGAAGAAAAGATTTACTCCGACGTAAGCATGATAGATCTTGAAAACAAATTCAACATAAGCTTCCTCTATAAACAGCGTTTTACCGTCAAACTCGGCAGCGCGGAGAATATCACGATTAAAGTGAGATTCATGAAGTCGATTGCCGAAAAAGTCAGAGAAAATGACAGCGGATATATCGACGTATCCGACGAAAATCTCAGGGAGGGAAAATTTAAGCCGTATTGATATCGTATTGATATATGGTAATCGAAAAATTTGTAAAAAAAATGTAAACAGAAAAAGTTTTTTCTAAAATCTATTGAAAAAACGAGAATAAAAGATTATTATATATATGTATACCCTGGACAAGTGTCCTCGGACGTATTTTTACGGAATACTGATATTAATGACGATAAAAACAGGAGGAGAAAAAATGAATTTCGATTATGATGCAAGCTTTGATTCCGGCGCAAAAATAAAGGTCATAGGTGTAGGCGGAGCCGGAAATAACGCTGTAAACAGAATGGTTGAAGAAGACGTGAAAGGTGTTGATTTCATAGCTGTAAACACCGATAAGCAGGCGCTTCACCGTTGTGCTGCTCCGGGCAAAGTACTTATAGGTGAGAAGCTCACAAAAGGAAGAGGAGCAGGTTCGAATCCTGAAGTCGGACAGAATGCCGCTGAAGAAAATATTGACGATATAAAGAAAGTTCTCGAACAGACCGATATGGTATTCATTACCGCAGGTATGGGCGGCGGAACCGGTACGGGCGCAGCTCCCGTAATCGCAAAACTCGCAAAGGATATGGGCGTGCTCACAGTCGGCGTTATCACAAAGCCGTTCGCATTTGAAGGCAAAAAGAAAATGGAACAGGCCGAAATAGGTATCGCAAACCTCAAAGAGCACGTTGACTCCATAATCATAATCCCCAACGAAAGACTCAAATTCGTTTCGGAGACAGGCAGACTTACTCTTGCAAACGCATTCCAGGTAGCTGACGACGTTCTGCGCCGCGGCGTTCAGAGTATCACCGACCTCATCAACGTACCTTCGTTTATGAACCTCGATTTCAACGACGTTGTTACGACCATGAAGGAAGCGGGACTCGCACACATGGGCGTTGGCGTTGCTCAGGGCAAGGACAAGGCTGAAGTTGCCGCAAAAGCTGCTATTTCAAGCCCGCTGCTTGAAACTTCCATTACCGGATGCAAGGGCATCATAATCAACTTCACGTCGTCTCCCGATATAGGACTTGACGAAGTTGAATATGCGGCAAGCCTTGTAGGTCAGGAAGCACATCCCGACGCAAACGTAATCTGGGGCGTTTCGTTCAATCCCGAACTCGAAGACGAAATGAGAGTTACCGTTATTGCAACCGGCTTCGACGCTGACAAATCCAACGCAAAGACGGTAAGCAAACCTGTTTCCGAAGAAAAAGCGGGCGCAGGCGAAGAAGCGGCTCCCGAAGAAGCTTCCGAAGGCTCCGACAACGATATAGACGACGCGCTCGGACTTTTCAAGAAGCGCAGCGCAACGCCTCCGAGATTTAATTTTTAATTGAACTCAACTTTTTGAAGGCATCCAAAGGATGCCTTCTTTTTTTATAAAAAAACGGCTTAAATCTTGATATATGATACGATTTGTTGTATAATATAATAAATTAGGGGAAAGGGGATTTATCTTGACGGAAAAAACGAATGCCGGTCTTGCGCAAAACGAAAAAATAATATGCGTTGTCGGTCCGACAGCCGCGGGAAAGTCCGACCTTGCCCTGAAAATATGCAAAAAATTCGACGGGGAAATCATATCCTGCGATTCCATGCAGATTTACCGCAAAATGGACGTGGGTACGGCAAAGCCGCCGAAAGATGAAATGCTTTCGGTAAAACACCATATGGTCGATATAATTGATATCCAGGATACTTTCAGCGTGTCGGACTACGTGGATATGGCGGAAGAATGCGTCAAAGAAATATTATCGGGAAATAAACTTCCCGTTTTCTGCGGCGGTACGGGGCTTTATATAGACAGCTTCGTCGAAGGCATTGATTTCGGTGAATACGAAAAACTCCCCGAATACAGAAAAGAGCTTGAAGAGTACGCCGAAAAAAACGGCAAGGAAGCGCTTTGGCAAATGCTTTCCGACGTTGACGAAAAAAGCGCCGGAAACATTAACTCTGCAAACGTAAAAAGGGTAATCCGCGCTCTTGAAGTGTATAAGGCGACGGGAAAGCCGATATCATTCTGGAACGAGCGCGCAAAGGAAAACGCGGTTAAGAAGAACGCGCTGTATATCGGCATTTCCTATGAGGACAGAAGCATTTTATACGATAAAATAAACAAACGCGTTGACAAAATGATGGAAAACGGCCTTGAACAAGAGGCGAGAGCGCTTTTTGAAAGCGGTCTTGAAAAAACAGCAACAGCGGGCCAGGCAATAGGATATAAGGAGTTTTATCCGTACTTCAAAGGAGAAGCTTCTCTGGAAGAATGCGTCGAAAGGCTGAAAATCAATTCAAGGCACTACGCAAAGAGACAACTCACGTGGTTTTCACGCAATAAGAGCATAATGTGGCTTTACAGAGACGGAAAAGACAACGTCGAAAAGGCGGCGTTTGACGAAATTGAGGCGTTTTTGAGCGGAAAAGACCAATTCAGGAGGCGATACGGTGAATAAAATATTTTCAGAACTGTTTTGTGATCCGAAAACGGCAGTAAGAAACGTTTTGCTGCTTCTTCTGATGATTTTTGCGGTGATTTACGCCTTTTTCCAGATTTATCCTTCGTTTTCGGAAAATATAAAGACCCAGACGGCTCTTGAAGTATCGGTTTTTGAAAGCCTTGAAGCTGACGCATATATTTTCAGAGACGAACACGTGATTTCGGGAGACGGCGGAATACTCGTAACTCTCGTCGGCGACGGCGACCGCGTGTCGAAAGGGCAGTGCTATGCCAACGTCTATTCGCAGGACGACGCGGCTTCCCTGCAAAAGCAGATAGATTCGATAGACAGAAAGATAGAAGTGCTTGAAAAAAGCGTCGGAGAAGCGAAAGTGCACGTTGCCGACGTTTCAAAAACCGAAAAGAACATAAAATCGTCTCTTGATACAATTTACAAAAACGTTGCGTCCGGCGACCTTTCGGAGCTTGCCGAAGCCGAAAAGAAGCTCAACGTCGAGATGAACACATACGACCTTATCGTGAATATGACAAACACGTATTACGATGAAATCGCGTCTATGAAAG
>JAGDBE010000212.1 GCA_017959195.1 Clostridia bacterium
CGGAAGTTCGAGATTATTGAAAAATTCAATGGATTTCTTTATCGGAAGTTCGCATATTTCGGCGATATTGAGTCCGCCGACGGTTACGGCGAGCGTTTCTTTTTTAAGCCGTTTCCCCGCGCAGGCGGTACACTCGACGTTCTCCATGAACTGCTCGTAGTACTCCCTCTGGTCGGGGTTGTTTTCGCAGAGCTCGTATCTGCGGTTAATGTCGGTGAGTATGCCGGCAAAGTTTATCGGGAAGCCCTTGTAAGAATATTTTACGGGCGTGCCGTCGCCGTAAAAGAGTGCGTTTCTCGCTTCGGGGCCCATTTTTTCAAGCGGCGTGGACACCGAAAAGCCGTATCTCGAAAGCGCCTTATCTATGCCTATTCCGCTCCACGAATCGTGTCGTTTCGTCTTAAAGCCGTTGCAGACGCAGGCGCCCCTCTCGAGCGACAGCGACATATCGGGAAACAGTTTATCTACCGAAAGCTCCCTCTTTTCTCCGAGTCCGTCGCATTCGGGGCATGCGCCGAACGGGCTGTTGAACGAGAACATTCTCGGTTCGAGTTCGCCCAGGCTTATATTATGCTCGATGCACGCAAAATTCTGAGAATACATTCTCTCCTTTTCGCCGTTTATCTCGCCGTCGTGAAATGCGATTATGACAAGTCCGTTCGCTTCCTTGCACGCCGTCTCGACAGAGTCGGAAAGGCGCATTCTCACGTCGCTTTTCATGACGAGTCTGTCAACGACGATATCCACGTCGTGTCTTAAATTCTTATCGAGTTCGAGGTTATCGGAAAGGCTGTAAATATTGCCGTCAACCCTTACTCTCGAGTATCCGTCTTTCTGAAGGTCGTTAAACAGCTTTGCGTGCGTGCCTTTTTTCGCCTTTACAACCGGTGAGAGCACGTAAAATCTCGTTCCCTCGGGCAGTTCCATTATCTCGTCCAAAATGCTGTCGATGGTTCTCTTAACAATTTCTTTTCCGCATATCGGGCAGTGGGGCGTTCCGCATCTCGCGTAGAGAAGTCTTAAATAGTCGTAAATCTCCGTTACCGTTCCGACGGTGGAACGCGGGTTTTTCGACGTGGTCTTCTGGTCGATGGAGATTGCGGGCGAAAGGCCTTCTATCTTATCGACGTCGGGCTTATCGAGCTGTCCCAGAAACATTCTTGCGTACGCTGAAAGCGACTCGACAAATCTTCTGTGTCCCTCCGCAAACAGCGTATCGAACGCCAAAGACGATTTTCCAGAGCCTGATAGTCCCGTGAACACCACGAGTTTATCCCTCGGAATCTGCACGTCGACGTTTTTAAGGTTGTTTTCCCTTGCTCCGTATATTTTTATATACTTATTCGCTTTAAGTTCAGACAATGATTTTTACCTCTTGCTTTTTTATTTTGAATTTGAATATTTGCTTACCGTTCTTTCGGCTTCCTCTTTTGCGAGCAGCAAAAGCTTCATATCAGACGATATATCGGCAATGCGAAAGCGGAATTCGCCGCTCTGCCTTCTTCCGAAGAAGTCGCCGGGACCTCTTATTTCAAGGTCTTTTTCGGCAATCCTGAATCCGTCGCTGCTCTTGCACAATGTATCTATGCGCTGTGCAAAAGTCGAATCGGGTTTACTCTTTTTCAAAAGCGGCGACATGAGGATGCAGTATGCGTTGTCTTCTCCTCTGCCGACTCTGCCTCTGAGCTGATGAAGCTGGGAAAGTCCGAATCTCTCGGCGTTTTCCACGAGCATTACCGTGGCGTTGGGGTTATTTACCCCGACTTCTATTACGGTGGTGGAAACGAGGACGTCTATATCTCCGTTTGCGAAGCGTTCCATAATTTCGTCCTTTTCCTGCTGCTTCATTTTTCCGTGGATATACACGGTATTGAGTTTTCCGAGCGGCGTGTTTTTAAGCGAGTCGCAATACTCCTTCGCCGCCTTCATCTCGTATCCCGCCATGAGCGTTTCCTCGCTCTCTTGGGCGAGCGGGCAGACGATATAGCTCTGCTTTCCCTCTTCCGCCTGGGAAGCTATGAATTTATAAACTCTTGAACGCATATCCGTGCCGACGGCGTAGGTTTTGACGGGTTTTCTGCCTACCGGCATGGCGTCGATTATGCTTATGTCGAGGTCGCAGTACATTATGAGCGCAAGCGTCCTGGGTATCGGGGTTGCCGACATTACGACGGTATGCGGTTTCAAGTCCTGTTCGCTCTTATCTTCAAGCGCCTTTCTCTGCATTACGCCGAAGCGGTGCTGTTCGTCGGTTATCGCGAGCGCGAGGTTCTTGAACTTCACGTTTTCCTCTATGAGCGCGTGGGTTCCTATGACTATCTGCGCTTCTCCGCTTTCTATGAGCGATAAAGTCTCCCTCTTCTCCGACGCCTTCATGCCGCCGACGAGAAGGACCGTTCTTATTCCGAATTTCGAAAGCAGTTTTCCTATGCTCTCGTAGTGCTGTCTTGCAAGTATGCCGGTGGGCGCCATAAGAAGCGCCTGATAAGAGCTTTTCGCGCAGGCGTAGAGCGCCGCGCACGCAACGACGGTTTTTCCGCTTCCGACGTCGCCCTGAACGAGTCTTCTTGCGGGCGGCGCGTATTTTTCCTTTCTCTTTGCGCTTTCCTCGGGGTTTGACGACATTGAAATATCGGTGAGAATGTCCTGGATCGCCCTTTTCTGCGGATAAGTCAGCGTAAACGGCAATTCCGACACGAATTTCTTCATATCGGGATAATTTACGCGGTAGGCGCGTCCTTTTCTCGATTTATCGCTCAAAAACAGCATTTTGAGGTAAAAATTATAAAGTTCCTCGAACGCGAGCCGTTTTCTTGCGTTTTTAAGTTTATTTTCGTCCGACGGGAAGTGGACTTCGCAGAGCGCCTCGTAATACGGCATAAATCCGTTTCTCTTTATTATATCCGCTTCAAGTCCGTCTTCTATGCTTTCCTTATAATTGTCAAGCGCCTGCCTTACGCACGAGCTTATGAGTTTTTTTGTTATTCCCGACGTCAGCGGATAGACGGGCTCTATGCTCGAATATCCCGACGTTTCGTAATACGGCTCGTACTCGGGAGACGTCATCGAAATACCTCGCGCGGTCCTTTCGAGTTCACCGTAAAAGAGGAATTTTCTGCCGGTTATGAAGGTGTTTTTCAGAAATTCGCTGTTGAAAAAGGTGATTTTCACCGTTCCCGTATTATCGGCGGCGGAAAAGCGCTGTACGGTCATGGCTCTGCCCGTCTTTTTTGACTTTATTCTCGCGCTCACGAGCGGTTTTGTTACTTCCAGCGCGAAAAGCGCCTTTCCTTCGCCCGAAAAGTCCAGAACTTCGCGTATTTCACCGCGGTTTACGTACATTCTCGGAAAAAAGTTTAAAAGATCGTACACGGTATATATTTCGAGCTTTGCAAAAAGCTTCGCTCTTGTGCTGCTTATGCCTTTCAACTGTGTTACGGGCATTTTTAAGATATCCGCGTTCATTATGCTTTCCCTCCTCTTTTCCGTTTTTTGCATTCTTCTCCAATATTAATATTAGCACTTATATAAAATATAAATTTGTACAAATTGTAAATTGTGAATTTTATTCACATAATTTTCATATTGGGAATGTATTATACTCAATGTTATATAATATTTGCATTTCTTGCAAAAACGAAAGGAATTTTACAAAAATGAAAAAGAAAATTTTAGCATTAATCTTGGCTTCTCTCATGCTCGTTACGCTTTTTGCTTCCTGCACGAAGACGGAAAACGGCGGAGAAGAACCCGACATCAAAACAGACAACAATGAAGAAAATAACGAAGCTAACCTCTCGGACGGCGGACTTATACTGTTCGACGACGCTATGAAACTTGTTGAAGAAAAAGTCGGCGCATTGCCGGAAGACAAGCTCTCCGTTATGAAAATCGGCGGCGTTGACATCACTTATTCGCAGTACAGATACTACTACGTAAACTATTCCAACAACTTCGCAAACTACTCCGGCTACGACTGGCAGGATTACGACGACCTCGTAGAGTCGTTCAACGGCGCGATAGACGAAGCGCTTGAAATGGAAGCCCTCGTCATCAGACTTTCGAGAGAAAAGGGCATAGGATTTACCGAAGAAGAATTTGACACGAACATCATGTCCGCGTACGACGCGCTTATTTCGCAGTACGGCGACGACTATGCCGCAACGTTTGAAGACAACTATGCGATAACCCAGTACTACCTGCTCGAAAACGAGATACTCTATCAGCTTTATTCCAAGCTTCAGCAGGTTCTCTACCTCGAAGGCGGCGAAAGATTTGACGATATCAAGAAAACGACGCTTGATTACTACAACGAAAACGGTTTTATAAGAGTAAAACACATTCTCGTTTCGTTCCCGGAAGTAAATGAAGGCGAAGAACTCACCGAAGAGCAGAAGGCCGAAACCTATGCGAAGGCAAAGGAAGTCCTCGACAAGGCAAACGCCGGCGAAGATTTCGACGAACTTATCGAAGAATTCAACGAAGATCCCGGCACAGCTTCCAATCCCGACGGATATTACTTCAACGACGAATCCACCTTTACTCCTGCGTTCAAGGAAGCTTCCTTCGCGCTCAAGGAAGGCGAAATCAGCGGCCTCGTTGAATCGTCTTACGGCTATCACATCATAAAGAGACTCCCGATAGACGATGAAGCTATCGCGTATACCGACGTTTATTACGACAACATGCTCAACGATTTCAGAGATTATATCGCGGCGGAACTCGAAAAGATGGACAAAACCGAACTCGATTCGACTCTCGTTCAGCCCATCATCGACGAAGCAAACGCTTATATCGCAGAGCTCAAGCAGGCTCATGACGACGCGATTGCGGCTGAAGAAGCTGAAGCTGCCGAAGCGGAAGAAAACGCTGAAAACGCAGAATAATTTTTAAGGAAAAGACATTTTGAAAAAGAACGACTTTTTTGAACTTCAGGTCACATCCACAACTCTCAAAGGATACGGTGTAGCCCATATCGACGGATATGCCGTATTCGTCAAGAACGCCTGCAAAGGCGACAAAGTGAACGCGAAGATCATCAAAGTTACAAAAAGCTATGCAGTAGCAATAATTGACACCGTTTTACAGCCGTCGGCGGACAGAACCGCCGACGACTGTCCTATTTCGGGCAAATGCGGCAGCTGCACGTTCGGGCACGTCTCGTACCAAGCCGAATGCGCCCTCAAAGAAGCCCACATAAACGACGCATTTTCGCATATCAGCGGACTCGATCTGAAAATTTCGGCTTTTCACGGCACTTCCCGATACGGATACAGAAACAAGGCGGTTTATCCCGTTTCAACGTCGAAAGACGGGGGCATTATATCGGGATTTTACGCCGAAAAGTCCCACCGCATAGTCGAACACGATTTTTGCGCGATAAGCAACGGGAATTTTGCGAAAATAAGGTCTGATACCGTCGGTTTTGCAGAAGAAAACGGCATTTCCGCCTATGACGAAGCGGAGTCAAGCGGCATTCTGCGCGGAATTTATTTAAGGTCGGCAAAAGACGGGAGCATAATCCTTACGCTCGTCGTAAACGGTAAAATTTTCGGTTCGGAGCAGATTGAAAAGCGGTTTTGTGAGTATATTTTATCAAAACACCCGTATATTTGCTCGATTCTCGTGAATATAAATCAGAAAAAGACGAACGTCGTGCTCGGCGAGAAGTGGAGAGTGCTTTACGGCGACGGATACCTTTACGACGTGCTGTGCGGAAAGAAATTCCGCATATCCCCCGCCTCCTTTTATCAGGTAAACCGCGGCGGCGCGGAAATATTATACGGAATCGCAAAAAAATACGCCGGCCTTTCCGGCGGCGAAAAACTGCTTGATTTATACTGCGGAACAGGAACGGTCGGCATCTGCATTGCCGAAAAGGATACCCGTCTTTTCGGTGTGGATATAGTACAGAGCGCGGTGGACGACGCGTCTTTCAACGCGTCGCAAAACGGTATAAATGCGCGGTTTTTCCGCATCGACGCTCAAAAATCGCTTGACGACGGGCGCCTTGCGGATATTTTTCCCGACGTCATAACCATTGACCCGCCGAGAAAGGGCTGCGGAATCGAGAGCGCGAGAAAAATCGCGTCTTTCGGCGCAAAACGCATCGTTTACATATCATGCGACCCGGCAACGCTCGCGCGCGACCTTGCGGAATTTGAAAAATGCGGATACGTTTCTGTGTGCGCCGAGGCGGTGGACATGTTCCCGAGGACGGGACACGTGGAGACGGTGGCACTTTTATCCCGCAGGAAAGATGAACCGAAAATACAGGTGGCAATGACCTGCAAATCTGACTAAAACTGTAGAAAAGATATGTACATTTTAAATTGATAAATCGGGATTTGTGAG
>JAGDBE010000213.1 GCA_017959195.1 Clostridia bacterium
TGAGAGAAAGTAACCAAAGAGAGCCGAATTCTTTATGGGTTTGTCGGTGATTTTTTGTGCGAACATAGAGGATATGTGAAATTGGCTTCAAAAAGAATACGGCTTTTTCGTACTTTTCTTGCGCGAGAAAAGTACCAAAAGAGCGCGAGTTTTCTTAAAAAGAAACCTCGGTAAAGAAAACGCCGAAAAACTCGGCGCTTTTTAGCGAAAACCGAAAAATCTCGAAAAAACACCGCGCCGTGATGTTTTTCGTCGGCTGCAAAAATGAAATTTTGATGGAATTTTCATTTATGAAGTACGGCGAAAGTCCGCACCCGTCGAAAAAAATCTGCTTGGTATCATATTTGATGTTTGTTGATAATATTTCGGCTATTCTATTTTTTCGACGGCACGCTCTCTTTGATTTTACTTTCTCTCACGAGAGAAAGTAAAAGCACTTTTGGTTCTTTTCCTGCGAGGGAAAAGAACGTATATCGTTTTCCCTTTGAGATGAAAATATCAAATTTGCAGTTTGTTCGCACTGAATATCGGCTATATTCTTTTAAGGTTTCCGCTCTCTTTGGGTTCCTTTCTCTCCCCCGAGAGAAAGGAACAAAGACAGTTTTTCTTGTACTTTTTTCAAAAAAGTACAATCTCTGTTTTTTCCTCTTGACAAATGAAAAAATATAATATATAATATAAAGGCTGTAAACAAAAAAACTTTACAGAGAAGACGGCGGTGAAAAGAATGGCACTTGACAAAATAAGGCTGTCCATGCTGTATGATTTTTACGGTCCGCTGGTCAGCGAAAAGCAGCGTGAAGCTCTTGAAATGTACATAAACGAGGACTATTCTCTTGCGGAAGTTGCGGAGAACATCGGCATTTCGCGTCAAGGAGTAAGAGAGCAGATAAAGCACGCCGAAAGCTTTCTTGAAAAGTGTGAAGAGAGTTTAGGTCTTCTCGAAAGAACGAAAAACATATCGAATGATTTGAATAAACTTGAAGAATCCGTAAAAAACGACGGAAAAACGGCAAAAATACTTAAGGATATACGAAAAAATATCACATTTGAATGATATAAAGGAGAAAAATGTTTCAAAGTCTGACGGAAAGACTGTCAAATGCCTTGAAGTCTTTCAGAAACAAAGGAAAATTAACGGAAGCCGACGTAAAAGAGGGAATGAGGGAGATAAAGCTCGCCCTGCTTGAAGCCGACGTAAACTATAAAGTCGTAAAGGAATTCATAAACGCGGCAACCGAAAGAGCGGTCGGCAGCGAGGTGCTTGAAAGCTTAGTTCCGTCCCAGCAGATAGTAAAAATAGTAAACGAAGAGCTCATAAAGCTCATGGGCGAGGAAAACAAGAAGCTTACCATTTCCTCAAAGCCGCCGACGGTTGTAATGATGGCGGGACTTCAGGGCGCGGGTAAGACGACGCATACCGGAAAACTCGCTCTTATGTATAAAAAGCAGGGTAAGAGACCGCTGCTTGCGGCGTGCGACGTTTACAGACCCGCCGCGATAAAACAGCTTCAGGTCGTAGGGGAGAGCATAGGCGTTCCCGTGTACGCCGAGGAGAACGAAAAAAATCCCGTTAAAATTGCGAAAAACGCGCTCGAACACGCAAAAGAGCACGGAAACGACATGCTTTTCGTGGATACGGCGGGCAGACTTCATATAGACGAAGAGCTCATGACCGAGCTTCAGAACATAAAAGAAGCGGTAAACCCGACCGAAATACTTTTCGTAATCGACGCCATGACGGGACAGGACGCGGTAAACGCGGCGCAGGCGTTCAACGAGAAACTTGACGTAACGGGCATGGTGCTCACAAAGCTCGACGGCGACACACGAGGCGGAGCCGCGCTGTCCGCGAGATACGTTACCGGAAAGCCGATAAAATTCATCGGAACGGGCGAGAAAATGGACAACATCGAGCCTTTTTACCCCGACAGAATAGCGTCGAGAATACTCGGCATGGGCGACGTGCTTTCACTTATAGAGAAAGCGCAGCAGGCGATAGATGATAAAAAAGCGGCTGAGCTTGAAAAGAAGATGCGCGAGCAGACTTTTACGCTTTCCGACTATCTCGAACAGTTCGACGGACTGCGCAATATGGGACCGCTCGACCAGCTTCTCGGAATGATGCCGGGAATAGATAAAAAAGCGCTGCAGAACGTGAATATAGACGAGCGGCAGATAGACCGCATGAAAGCGATTATTCTTTCCATGACGCCGGAAGAGCGGGAAAACCCCGACATAATCAACTCGTCGCGGAAAAAGAGGATAGCAAACGGCTGCGGAATGCAGGTTGAAGACGTCAATAAGCTTCTCAAACAGTTTGAGAACACCAAAAAGATGATGAAGCAGTTCACGTCGGGCAATATGGGCCCCTTCGGCGGCAAAATGATGGCAAGGCACTTTAATAAGAACAAGAAGAAAAAGAAGAGAAAATAAGGTATAATTTTGCTTGAAAACAAGCAGTTATAATAAAAAAACATATAAATTCGGAGGAAAACAAAATGGCAGTAAAAATCAGACTTAAGAGAATGGGCGCAAAGAAGGCGCCGTTTTACAGAGTAGTCGTTGCGGACTCGCGTTTCCCGAGAGACGGACGTTTCATCGAAGAAATCGGATACGTAAATCCCTTAACGGATCCCGCGACAGTTGAAGTTGACGGCGAAAAGGCAAAGAAGTGGATTGAGAACGGCGCGCAGCCGACAGATACCGTAAAGGCGCTTCTTAAGAAAAAAGGCATTCTTTAATAAGTTGTCTTCAAAACACTAATAAGGCAACGGTTAAGGAGGGCTTTGTTAATGAAAGAACTACTTGCGGACCTTGCGAAATCGATTGTCAATTATCCCGAAAAGGTTGTCGTTACCGAAAGAAACGAGGACGATACCATAATTCTGGACTTAAAGGTTGACGAAAGCGATCTCGGTAAGGTAATAGGCAAACAAGGCAGAATCGCAAAAGCAATCAGAACTCTCATCAGAGCGGTTGCAAACAAAGAGAATAAACGCGTGGTCGTTTATATTCTCTACAAATACGATGAATAAAAAAATGAGGAAAGCAGTGCTTTCATCATTTTTTTAAGCCGCTCTTATTTTTATCACCGCGACCGACATATCGTCTTTTTTGACGCAGAGCTCCTTTGATTTTTCGAGAATTTTTCTGGAAAGACTTGCAGGGTCATACGACGCATCGACGTGAATGAGATTTGCAAGGAAACTCATATCGTCGCCGCTCGGGATAACGCCGTCGGACATCATTATTATCACGTCTCCGCACTCGACGTCGAAGCGCGTGGATTCGGCGGTAAATGAAGGAATTATGCCGACGGGCGGTGTTGACGAAAATATGCGGTATAGCTTTCCCGCACGCAGAACGTAGGTCGGTGCGGCGCCCGCCTTTATAAAACTGCATTTTCCGTCCAGCAGATCCGCTTCGAAAAAGTCAACCGTGGAGAAGCTCTCGCTTTCCTCGTTCTGCGAAATCAGCGCGTTGTTCAAAAGTTCAAGTACTATGGATTTTTCGGCACGCGTCTCTATCATTCTTTCGAGAAAGACTGAAGAAAGCCGCGACGACAGCGCCGCCTCCCTGCCGCTTCCCATGCCGTCGCACAGAAAAGCGTAAAAGAAGCCGTTTTCTCCCGAAATGAAGTTTACCGTGTCGCCGTTTATGTCGTCTCTGTCTTTCGGCTCGCTCGAAAGCGCGTATTCCACGCTTATTTGCGGCGCGCGCTCAAAAGAAAGAATGACGTCCGCGGAATCGGACAGGTCGAAACTCGGATAGGTCGCAAGGTATCCGCATTTTGCGTATATGTAGTTTTTGAATTCCTCGGAATTGAACGGGAACTTGTCAACGTTTATGCCCGAAATGCGGGCGGTTCTGCGCCGTTTTGACGAGACGCAGACGGATGAGAAATCTATCTGCGCGTCTTTGAGCGCCTGCATTATTTTCGCCTCCGAAACGGCGTCTCGTTCGCTTTCGTCGGTTTCTTTACGCTTTGCGTCAAGTATCAGCCGCGCCATGCCGGCGTATTGGGAGGCGATAAGAGCGGAGCCGTTGTTTTTGAGGCTTTTCGCGCAGAGTTCCCTGTATTGATAGTTTATTTCGTCGCATATCGCTTCAAGCCTTATGCATTTGTCCTTCATATGGTTCCCGAAATCCGATTCGTCGCACGGCTTTTGCGCAAGCACGGAGAAAAGCCCGTTTTTGAGTTCAAAAATGTCGGTTTTCTTCTTTGCATAGCACATTTCCCCGAGTGCGCACTTTGAGCAGACGTCGGAAAAGGACTTGTCTATCGCAAGATTGACAGCCGAGAACGACGGATGTTTCTGCTTTTCGGATAATTTTGAAAATACGTCGGAAAGCGAGAACATCGCGTCCGACAGCTTTTTGTGGTAAACGCCTCCGTCGGACTCCTCTTTAACCGCGGACTTCTTTTTTAGTGCGGGGTATATCTTGAAACTGTCGGGAAGAAACGCAAAAACCGGGAAGAACAGCACGCACGAGCATATAACAGAAGGGGTTAAGGAAAGCGCCGAGGATATGCCGAATGAATATGTCTGACAAACCAGAAACGAAAGCGCAAAAGACGCAAGAGAAGCAAAAAGACTTTTCGAAAAGACGAATCCGCATATTATTCCCGAAACCCCCAAAGACGCGCAGAGCGCGGGATTGGAACACGCAAGCCCGCAAATAAGACCCGCAACCGCCGAGTACATAAATCCGTTTCCCGCGGCAAAAACAAGCGTTATAAGCGCGGAAATGATGAGCTGAACGTCAAAGCCCGCAAAGGAAAACCCCGAAAAAGACGAGACGAAGGCAAAGATAAGTGCGTAAACGCATACGGTCTTTACGCTGCGTTTGCTTTTTGAAAAGAGCTCCTTTGATAAAACTACCGAGAAAAAGTACGTAAAGGAGCAGGCGATGAGAGACGTGGACAATGACGCGGTATATGAGTAAAAGGAAGCTTCAAACTCCGAAAGAATGCGGATAATTCCCGCGGCGGCGCTTGCAAACGCGCATTCGACTATTCTGGTTTTGACCGAGTCGTCGAATTTCGAGTCGGTAAACGCCTTTCGCGCGGCATAAATAAAGAGGTATATTATAAAAAACGGAAGCTGCATCCTGTCGTAGGTTATGCAGGCAGCACCCGCGCCCGCAAGCGCGAGCAGCGCGTATCTGTTTCCGGAAACAGAGCATAAAAGCGCAATTCCGAACGGATACGCCATAAGCGGAAAACGCGCGATGGAGAGGAAAAACGCAAAAACCGTAAAAAGCGCGTATTTAACGTATTCAAGGCAGGTTTTCGAGTCGAAATTCCTCTTTGAAGCGAACAAAACGGCTTTTGCTTTAACTCTTGAAAATAAAGAAATGAAATTCTTGCCTGAATCGGACAAGCGTAAGGAAATAAGGCGGAAAAACGGCCTTTTCTTTTCGCCGTTCTTTGACTGATTTACGTTTTGCATAATAAACTTCCTTTCTTTTGACACTTGAAAAAATCATAATTATCCGATTTTTTTCAGTTTAGCATAAAGGAAAAGCAAAAAGAGTCGAAAGAAGAAACAAAATATCGTTCACAAAATGTTTTCAAAATAATCAAAATATCTCTTGCAAAACGCAAAA
>JAGDBE010000214.1 GCA_017959195.1 Clostridia bacterium
GTCGTTGTCCACCATCGTCCTCGTTCCGACAATCTGCGTCCATACCGAAGCGGGAACCGTGCTGTCGTACGAGAAAACCTCCGACGTCGGCGTGTTGCATAGGAATCTCACCTTTTTTGCAACGGAAGTTTTAACAAGCGCGCACGCCGCGTAAACGTGTCCAGAAATTACGGAGCAGGGGTGCAGGAAACGGGTGTTGTTTCCCGTGCCCGCCTCGGTAATCGTGTAGGTCAGCACGCCGTCTTCGGCGCTTATGCTGCCTCTCATGGGCGCCCAGCCGGTCGTGCTTTCGAAATTGCCGTTTTCGAGGATCTGGTTGAAGCGTACTATTCCGCTCTTGCGGAAGGATATGAGCCAGCCGCAGGTGTTTCCGTAAAGTCTTGCCCAGTCAAAACGCATGGAAATCACGCTGTTTGCGGTGATTTCGAGGTCGTAATCGGAAATTTCCGCCTCCGACGCGTCAAATGCAAGAGCAGCGGGCGTTGTACCCGAAATGAAGTCCACGCGTATGAAGTCGCCGAAGACGCCTTCCGGCATTTTCAGCGTAAGCGAGGTCTGAAGTCCCAGATTGTATATCTTGTTGACTTCAAGAAGCCCTCCCGTGCCGACCTGCGTCTCAACGTCGGGACGCACCTTGAGCTCGTCGAGCTTTTCCTTGTCGGTGCAGCCGATAAGACCGCATTTTTCGTGCGTTGCAAGCGGAATGA
The DNA here is from genome assembly GCA_017959195.1 of Clostridia bacterium. Taxonomy (GTDB): domain Bacteria; phylum Bacillota; class Clostridia; order Oscillospirales; family CAG-382; genus UMGS882. Next base: position 708 of record JAGDBE010000214.1, read on the forward strand.
TGAGCATTCTGCCGTCTTCCTGCACCTTTTCCTTGGTGTTTGCACCGGTCTGCAGGTAAACCTCCGCGCCTATGTTGTTTCGCGCGTTCATTCGCTCCTGAGGCGTGGTGTTTGTGCCCGCAACGTCGAATCTAACGACTTTTTTGTACAACTGGTTGTAGAGCGCCGCGCTCTGCACGGGGTTAGTCGAGTTTTCGGTAACGCTTGAATCGACGACCGTCTTGTTCGCCTGCGCTTCTATGCCCGCAAGTTTTGTCTTCTCGGCCGTCGTGTAGTCGTTCTCCGAAAGTCCTTTGCCTTGAATTATGTCAACTTTTCCCGCAAGCGCGCCGTATATCGCGGAGCTCTTTACGGGATTTTCGGAATTTTCGGTGATACTTGCGTCGATAACGGTCTTGTTTGCCTGCGCTTCAATTCCCGCAAGCTTTGTTTTTTCAGCCGTCGTGTAGTCGTTTTCCGAAAGCCCTTTTCCCTGAATTATGTCAACTTTCCCGTCGAGCGCGTCGGTTACCGCCTTCTGGGACATGAGGGCGGAGGTGCTGCTGCCCGTAGTCTGCTTTATCTGCAGGTTTTCGTATATTTCGCTGACAAGCGCGGCCTTTTCAGTCGCCGTTTCGGCGGAATTTTCGGCTCTTGAAGCCGAAATAATGGCGTTCGCCCTTGACATGGCGGCGTCCGCCGCCGATGATTCCGCCTCAACTGAGGAGGCGTACGCGCTGTCGGAATATCTTGCGGAGCTTTGCGAATAAGCCCTCGCGTTTGTTTCGGAAGCAAGCGCGCTGCTCGCTCCGCCGAGTGCGGTTTCGGCATATTCCGACGCGTTTACGGAATAACTTGCCGCACTTGAGGCGCTTCTCGCCGCAGAAGTCGCGGAATCAGACGCTTCGAGCGCTTTGGAAACCGCCGTGTTCTTGCTTGAAAGCGCGTCGGCCGCCGACGCTTCGGCGGAAAGGAGCGCTCTTTGAACGCGCGCTTCGACCTGCTCGAATTCCGATACCGTGTGCTCGTTGCTGAGCACGTTTACCGCGTCAACCGACTTGTCGGCGACAAATTCCATAATATCGCTGTGCCACACTCTTTCGCCGTTGTCGAAGGCGCGCAGCTGTGTCCTTAAAATACCGCCTTCGCCTATCATTTCGGACGTGATGTTCCATTCAAGCACGAGACTCGTCTCACTTTGCGAGTAGGTGGTGAGGTCCACTACGTCGGAGGTGTTTTCGATGTCAAGTTTGAACGAAAAACCAAACAGATTTGCGTCCTTTATTTCGAACAACCGCGTTTCGACAAGATTGTCGTTTACAAAGCCTATGCGCCGGTCCTTTTCGGGGATGACGGCGCTTCGGCTGCGATTAATTACTATCATTTTTTCGTTTTACCTTTCATTTCTCGTTTTTGAAATTTACCGGGACGTTTGAAATAAATCTGCCGCCTTTCAAAGCCGCCCCGTCTTTTGCTGCCGTGAAAATTTTAGCACAAATGTTCGGTTTTTTCAATTTTGAAATGTTAAATAATTATGATAAATGAAAGGTGAAAAAGCGCGGAAAGTCAGTTCAGAAGCAGGGTTCCGGAGACGATGCTCTTCAATATGTCGGAAAAGGTTACGCGGCGCACGTCTTCATCTAAAATGACGTCGGTTTCGGAAATGACGTCGTCGCCTATTTTGTAGACGATTTTCCCGATGACGTCTCCCTTTTTTGCGGGCGCTTCGATAAATCCGGGAAGCTCGGGGTGCGCTTCGACGAGTTTGTCTCTGCCTTTTGCGATAAGTATGCTTCCGAGCGCGTGAACGGGAGTCGTATGGGTTTTAACGCCGCCTTTTACGCGTATTTCGGGAAGCATAACCTGCGTGGTATTGTAAACCGAGAAGTTTGCAAAGCCGAAATCGAGCATTTTCTTTGCGTCGTTGAACCTGTCGTTGGACGTGGGCGCGGTCATAACCGTTGCAATTAACTGTAAATCTCCGCGCCTTGCGGTAGCCGAAAGACAGTATTTCGCGGAGTCGGTGTAACCCGTCTTCATGCCGTTTGCGCCGGGGTAAAAGCGGATTAATTTGTTTGTGTTGGAAAGCCCCATCTCGCCGTTCCGCAAGGAATCCATCCAAATCTTCGTGTAATCGAAAATAAGCTCGTGTTTAAGAAGTTCTCTCGTCATAACCGCGATGTCTTTCGCAGTCGTGTAGTGGTTTTCGGTCGGAAGGCCGGTGCAGTTTGAAAAAACCGTGTTTTCCATGCCGAGTTCAAGCGCCCTTTTGTTCATTCTCGCCGTAAACGCCTCCTCGCTTCCCGCAAGGTGCTCCGCAAGCGCGACTGTGCAGTCGTTTGCCGACACCACCGCCACCTCCTTTATCATGTCGTTTACCGTCATCTGCTCGCCCGGCTCGAGCCATATCTGCGAACCGCCCATCGACGAGGCGTAGTCCGACGCGGTAACCGTGTCGTCGAGCCTGATTATATCGTTTTCGAGCGCTTCGAATACCAAAAGCAGCGACATGATTTTGGTAACCGACGCCGGCTCCGCCCTTGCGTCGGCATTCTGCTCATAGAGGATTTCCCCGGTGGAAAAATCCATAAGACACGCCGAATTTGCCGAAAGTTCGAGGTTTACGCCGGATTTTACGGCTTCAATGTCGTTCCTTGCGGCATAAACGGCAAAAGAGAGCGTAAAATTTAAGAAAAATGCGAGAGAAACCAAAAATGCAAAAGTTTTTTTGAGCTTGTTTTTCATAATACGCATACCTTTCAAGTTGATTTATTAAGTATTATGCGTAAAAAAGCGGGAATATTACAATAAAAAAAGAACCGGCGGAGCCGGTTCTCTTTTCGTCATATTGTTATGAATCCGCGAGAGTTTTTTCAAGCCATACCGAGCCTATGTTCAGAGCGTCGGACAGGGTTTTTCTTTCGACCTGATTGAGTATTCTTTCCTGCTTTAACGCAAGGTCCGGGTCGGTGCTCTGGAGCTGAACGAGAATCCTCGACGGAACTTTCGTCCCTTCGATTTCGGTATTCTCAAGGACGGTAAGCACGACTATGCAATCGTTGTCGGGGCTGCCGTAATAGATTTTGTTGGCGTCCCGGACGACAGGGTGGCCTTTGTAATTAAGCAAATCTGCCATAATTTGCATCATCCTTTCGGTGTCAATCCGCAAGGTAGCTTGCAACGAGGATTTTCAGAAGTTCGTCCCTGTCAAGCTTAGCAACGATAGCCCTTGCGTTGTTGTAATTTGTGATATAAGTCGGGTCTTCGGAAAGAATATATCCAACTATCTGATTTATGGGGTTGTAACCCTTTTCCTTGAGGGCGTTGTATACCTGAGTAAGCGCCTGCTTGGTTTCCATTTCCTTTATCTGAGATATGGAAAAGGTAATGGTCTTGTCTATTTGATTTTCAGACATAATATCACTCTCTTTCCGAATTATAAAATTATTCAAGTTAATTATATAATGAGAAGCCGAAAATATCAAGACAATTTTTTCGGAGTTTACAAAACCGTAACACTTCGGGAGTGAAAAATCGTCGCGCGGGGCGGTAAAAAACGGAGGTTTTTGTAATTTATAAATAAAGAGGATAATTTTTGCCCCGATACTCTTTACAAAACGAAAAAAATGTGGTATAATTTCAAAAGATTATACAAAATAAATGTGATATTGCTGATTATTTTGTATAATACTAACTCAATTTTTTGAGAGGAGACTAAATCATGAAAAAAATTTTAGCCATCGTTCTTGCAGCTCTCATGGTATTTGCACTTGCATCATGCGGCGCTGAAAACCCCACCCCTGACGCAGGCGGCAAAGACGCAGCTCCTGCCGGAGAAAAAGTCGTTAAAATAGGCGTTTTCGAACCGGCATCGGGCGACAACGGAGCCGGCGGAAAACAGGAAACCCTCGGTATTCAGTATGCAAATGAAAAGACACCTACCGTAAAAATCGGCGATGACGAATACAAAGTAGAAGTAATATACGCCGATAACGGTTCGTCCAACGACAAGGCGCCGACGGCGGCTCAGTCGCTTATCTCTGCAGGCTGCTCGATAATACTCGGCTCCTACGGCTCGGGCGTTTCGATCGCAGCAAGCGACACCTTTAAGGACAGCGGAGTTGCCGCAATAGGCGTTACCTGCACAAACCCGCAGGTTACCGAAGGCAACAGCCACTACTTCAGAATCTGCTTCCTTGATCCCTTCCAGGGCACGGTTCTCGCAAACCTCGCGTCCGGCGAATTCAAGGCAAGCAAAGCGTATATCCTCACCAAACTCGGCGACGACTACTCGACAGGCCTCGGTTACAACTTCAAGCAGGCGTTTGAAAAACTCGGCGGCACGGTTGTAGAAGAATCGTTCCAGGAAGGCAACGCTGACTTTACGGCGTTCCTCAACACAGCAAAATCGCAAGGCTGCGACGTTATCTTTGCTCCGACCTCGACGGAAGCAGCTCAGCTCATCATTGAACAGAGCGCAACGCAGGGAATCAATGTTCCGCTTCTCGCAGGCGACACGTGGGATTCCAACGTAATCCTCAACGCCGCAAAAGGCAAGGACGTAAAGATTTACGTTACCACGTTCTATCAGGAAGGCGGCAACGCTGACTTCGATAACGGATTCAAGGATTGGATCAACGCAGACGCAACGCATCTGTCGAACAACGGCGGCGACGACACCGTAGCAGCTGTATCGGCAATGGGTTACGACGCTTACTATGTAGCTCTCGAAGCTATAAAGGCAGCCGGCTCGACAGATAAGGCAGCCATAAAGAACGTTCTCGGAAGCGTTACCTACACGGGCGTTACGGGCGAAATCAAGTTCGACGAAACCGGCGACGCAATACGCGATACGGCATACGTAAAGACTGCCAACACCGAAACGGGAGCTTGGGACTTCGTTCGCGAACAGGGCGTAAACTGATTTAACGTTAATTTATCACAAATAATCTTGCGGAAGGCGTATGCCTTCCGCAAGATAAATTTGATAATGCAATAAATTTGCGGAGCCTGTTGAAAAAATATTTCTGCCGTAATTTTTTCAAGAGGCTCTGAAATTATTAAATTTTCAAGAAAACATGCGAAAAAACGAACAAGGAAGTGTTCAAAGAAAATGATAGGCAACCTATTCTCCACCTGTCTTCCGTATATTCTGTCCGGAATATCGGTAGGCGGACAGTATGCGCTTATCGCCATAGGCTATACGATGGTATACGGCATATTGAGACTTATAAACTTCGCCCACGGCGATATATTCATGGTAGCGGGACTTATTATGGTTTATGCCAACGTTTCGATAACCCCGCTGTTTATGAATATGGGCTTTTCCGCGGAATCGGCTTTTGTATTCTCGATAATAGCGTCGGTGGTTATAGTTCTGGTGCTTACGGTGCTGCTGGGACTTACGATAGAAAAAGCGGCGTACAGACCGCTCAGAAACGCGCCGAGAATGTCGGTTATGATTTCGGCGATAGGCGTTTCGTACCTCATACAGAACGCGGCCATCTATATTACGGGCGGCCTTGCAAAGCCTTATCCCGCAAGCGGCGCCGCAATGCCGTGGCTGTCCGACCAGATAACGATAGGCTCGACTTCCATAAAGAGAGTAACGGTTATAACCCCGATACTTACGATACTGCTCGTTCTGGCGCTCGTGCTTCTCATAAAGAAGACAAAGATAGGAATGGCGATGAGAGCCGTTTCGAAGGACTTTCGTACGAGCAGACTTATGGGAATAGAGGTAAACAACGTAATTTCGGTAACCTTCTTTATCGGCTCGTTCCTTGCGGCAGTCGGCTCGGTGCTTTATTTCACGAACTATGCGTCGGTTACGCCCACGTCGGGCGCGATGCCCGGCCTTAAAGCGTTTGTCGCGGCGGTGTTCGGCGGCATAGGCTCGGTTCCGGGCGCGGTTGTCGGCGCGTTCATCATAGGAATATGCGAAAACATACTTAAAGGACTTGACAATATACTTTCGACGGCGGGCGTGTTCAAAGACGGATTTACGTTCGGTTTTGCGACGTTTTCCGACGCGTTCACGTTCATTCTTCTTATCGTCATACTCTGCGTAAAGCCGACGGGACTCTTCGGTGAGAAGAACACCGATAAAGTGTAAACGGGAGGAGGAGAATAATGAAAAAATCAAGAAAAGATATGATTTTCAACCTCTCCCTCGTGGCGCTGATTTTTGTTGCGGTAATAACCGTTGAGAATATTCCCGGCGTAAACCCCATGCTTTCAACGGTGCTCAAAAAGGGCTCGATTTACGCGCTCGTCGCGGTTTCGATGAACCTGCTCAACGGCTTTACGGGACTCTTTTCGCTCGGACAGGCGGGATTTATGCTGCTCGGAGCGTATACCTACGCGGTTATAACCATTCCCGACTCGGCAAGAGAAAAGGTTTATATGTACGTAAAAGACGGAAGCGTCGTTTCAAGGTCCTGGTTTGACAGTATCGCAAACGGACTGCACCTGCCGGAAGGCGTTTCCAATATAGCGATAATGATTATAGGAATGATAGCGGGCGGACTTATAGCCGCATTCTTCTCGTGGCTCATAGGACTTCCCGTGCTCAAACTCAAGAGCGACTACCTTGCTATTGCGACTCTCGGCTTTGCCGAAATAATCCGCGCGATATTCCAGTGGGATAAACTCGGCCCCGTAACCAACGGCTCAAACGTGCTGCGTAATTTCCCGACCTTCAAGACGGCGGTATTTCCGCTGACGGTGTCGGCAATATGCATACTTTTCATAGTGCTGCTCATAAATTCCACATACGGCAGAGCTTTCAAGGCGATAAGAGACGACGAAATCGCGGCGGAAGCGATGGGAATAAACCTTGCGCACCATAAGCGGCTCGCATTCGTTATAAGCTCGTTTTTCGCAGGAATCGGCGGCGCGCTTCTCGCAATGTTCCAGAATACGCTTCAGGCAACGCCTTTCAAGTCGGCGATGACGTACGAGATACTTCTTATAGTCGTAATCGGCGGTATCGGCTCGATAAGCGGAAGCATTATCGCGTCGTTCCTGTATATTTCGGCGAGCGAATGGTGGCTCAGAGGCCTTGACAGCGGAAAATTCCTGTTTATCGAATCGCCGGCGGTTCTGCGCGGCGGATTCAGAATGGTTGTCTTTTCAGTTATCATAATGATAATCGTGCTGTTCTTCAGAAAAGGCATTATGGGAGAGAGGGAACTTTCCATTACGCGTTTTCTGGGATTTTTCAGAAAAAAAGACGGCAAAAAAGAGGAAAATAACTGATTTATTCAGTTAATATAGGAGCAAAAAATGAGTGAAAACGTACTTAGACTTGAAAATATAACGATGCAGTTCGGCGGCGTTGTTGCGATAAACGACCTCTCCCTTGAAGTAAACAAGGGCGAGATAGTGTCGCTCATAGGCCCCAACGGCGCGGGAAAAACGACGGTTTTCAACGTTATTACGGGCGTTTACGAGGCGACGAACGGCGCTGTGTACTACGAAGACAAGATGATTTTGTCAAATCATCCGCAGGGCAAGATGAAAAAGATGTACGCCGGCACAAACGCGGACAAATTCCCCGACGTAATAACAAAAACGCCCGACAGAATAACTTCTCTCGGAATTGCAAGAACGTTCCAGAATATACGGCTTTTTAAGTCGATGACGGTTTTTGAAAACGTGCTTACCGCAAAGCATATGCTTAAAACGAGCAACGTTTTCAGCACCGCGCTTCGCTTAAACCATAAAGAAGAGGAAAACGCACGGGAAGAAACAATGCAGCTGCTCGAAAGACTCGGCCTCGACGACGTGAAGGAAGAGCTTGCGACGTCGCTTCCGTACGGAAAGCAGAGGTATCTCGAAATCGCAAGAGCACTTGCGACGAAACCGAAGCTGCTCTTACTCGACGAGCCCGCAGCGGGCATGAACCCGCAGGAAACCATGGAGCTCACGTCGTTCATAAAGAGCATAAGGAACGAATTCGACCTCACCGTATTTTTGATCGAGCACCATATGAATCTCGTAATGGATATATCCGACAGGATATACGTCATAGATTTCGGCAAACTCATTTCACACGGCGTGCCGGAAGAGGTGCAGAACGACGAAGCGGTAATTAAAGCTTATCTGGGGGTATCCGAAGAAGATGAGTAACAATATACTTGAAATAAACAATCTGTCGGTGAACTACGGCGGAATAAAAGCCGTAAAAGGCGTGAACATAGAGGTTCCCGAAGGAAAGATAGTAACGCTTATCGGCGCGAACGGCGCGGGAAAAAGCACAATCTTGCGCACAATCTGCGGACTCGAAAAGACCAAAATCGGCTCGGTAAAGTTCTGCGGAGAGGAAATTTTGGGAAAACCGACGAACTATATCGTGTCAAAGGGCATAACGCTCGTTCCCGAGGGAAGATGCGTGTTCCCGAACCTCACCGTGCTTGAAAACTTAAAGGTCGGCGCATATCTGAGAAAAGACGACACAAAAGAGGATATGGACTACGTATTTTCGCTGTTTCCGAGATTAAAGGAGCGCGAATGGCAGCTTGCCGGCACGCTTTCGGGCGGAGAACAGCAGATGCTCGCCGTAGGACGCGCGCTTATGGCAAAGCCGAAGCTTCTCATGATGGACGAGCCGTCTTTGGGACTTGCGCCGCTCATAGTAAAGGACATTTTTTCGATTATAAAGACGATAAACAATAAAAATATCACGGTTCTGCTCATTGAGCAGAACGCAAACATGGCGCTTCAGGTCGCGGATAACGCGTACGTGCTCGAAACGGGTACTGTTACCATGACCGGCAAAGGAAGAGAACTTTTAGAGGACGACAGAATAAAAGAAGCGTACCTCGGCAAAAAACGTCAGTAAAAAATTGAAATAAAGAGGCATTGAATATGAAAAGAACCTTAATCAAGGAAATTTATTCGGACATGCAGAGCTTTTCGGATAAGGAAATCACGCTCGGCGGCTGGGCAAGGAGCATAAGAGACAGCAAGGCGTTCGGCTTTATCGACCTTAACGACGGAAGCTGCTTCAAGGGCGTTCAGGTCGTGTTTGAACGCGAAAAAATCGCAAATTACGACGAAATCGCAAAGCAGAACGTGGGTGCGGCGCTCGTTGTAAAGGGAAAAGTCGCCCTTACCCCCGAAAACAAGCAGCCGTTTGAGATAAAGGCGGATGAAATATGCGTTGAAGGCGCGTCAACCGCAGACTATCCTCTGCAAAAGAAGAGACATACTCTGGAATACCTTCGCGAGCAGGCGTATCTGCGCCCGAGGACCAATCTGTTTTCGGCGGTGTTCAGAGTCAGAAGCGAGGCGGCGTACGCGATACACTCCTTCTTCAACGAGAGGGGATTCGTATACGTTCATACCCCCATCGTTACCGGCTCCGACTGCGAGGGCGCGGGCGAGATGTTCAGGATAACCACGCTTGATATGGATAATCTTCCGAAAACCGACGACGGACAAGTCGATTTTTCAAAGGACTTTTTCGGAAAGAGCACAAACCTCACCGTTTCGGGACAGCTTGAAGCCGAGACCTACGCGCTTGCGTTCGGAAACGTTTATACGTTCGGCCCGACCTTCCGCGCAGAAAACTCAAATACCGCCCGCCACGCGGCGGAATTCTGGATGATAGAGCCGGAAATCGCGTTTGCAGACCTGAACGACGATATGGAGCTCGCGTGGGATATGATAAAATACATCATAAAGCACGTTCTTGCGAACTGCAGACAGGAACTCGAGTTTTTCTATAATTTTGTCGATAACACGCTGCTTGAAAGACTGAACACCCTCGCAAACAGCGAATACTGCAAGGTAACCTATCCCGAAGCCATAGAGCTTCTCAAAAAGAGCGGCGAAGAATTCAAATATCCGGTGGATTGGGGCTGCGACCTGCAGACCGAGCACGAAAGATATCTTACCGAACAGATATTCAAAAAGCCCGTGTTCGTAATCGACTATCCGAAGGAAATAAAGTCGTTTTACATGAGGCTCAACGACGACGGCAGGACGGTTGCGGCAATGGACCTTCTCGTTCCCGGCGTCGGCGAGATAATCGGCGGAAGCCAGCGTGAAGAAAGAATTGACATCCTTCTCGAAAGAATGAAGGAACTGAATCTCAAAGAAGAGGACTACTGGTGGTACGTAAATCTGAGAAAGTACGGCGGAACGAAACACGCCGGGTACGGACTCGGATTTGAAAGAATTATAATGTACCTCACCGGCGTTGCAAATATAAGAGACGTTATCCCTTACCCGAGAACCGTCGGAAACGCGGAATATTAATAAAATCGGCGCGTACGGAAGTACGCGCTTTTTTTGCCTTTTTTTGAGAAACCGGAAATGCGAAAACGGTTGACATTTTTACGTTTTTGCGATAAAATATATATAATATTGAAGGATTTTTAAAAACCAAAGTTTAACTGTAACGGAGAACGGAAAATGTATTATTATCTTTCGGGAACTCTTGCACTTCTTGAACCCGACAAAGCGGTCATAGACTGCGGAGGAGTCGGATATATAATGACGATAGCGCAGAAAACTTTCGATAAACTCGCGGGTGATGCATTCTTACCCGACGGTAACATATCGGAAATCCCTGTAAAGCTCTATACCTACTACAATACCAACGAGTATTCCTCCGAGCTTTACGGATTTTACAGCGAAAAGGAAAGAAACGTCTTCAAACTGCTCATAGGAGTGTCGGGCGTGGGCCCCAAAGCCGCGATAGCGGTGCTCTCGGCGCTTGAAGCAGACGACTTTGTAAAGGCGGTGCTGACGCAGGACGCAAAGGCGATTTCCTTTGCGCAGGGCATAGGCCCCAAAGTGTCGCAGAAAATCATTCTCGAACTTAAAGACAAGCTCTCGTCATATGAGGCGGATTTTGACGGAATAACTTTTGAAAACGAAAGGGCGCCGTCGTCCGATATAGCAAGAGAGGCGGTAAACGCGCTCACGGTTTTGGGATATTCCAAAGCCGAGGCGATGAGAGCCGTGAAGAACGCAAAAGGCGAAACCTTGGAAGAAGTTATAAGAAACGCGCTTGCGCTTATGATGTAAAAGCGGGGAAAAACGGATAATGATTAAGAGCAACAGAAACAGAGAAGAAGAAACCGAATTCGATTTCGAAAACAGAATAGTATCGTCGTCTGAAATTGCGGAAGACTACGAGCAGGAACTCTCTCTGCGCCCGAAAGACCTTGCCGGCTACGTCGGACAGGAAAAGGTCAAGGAAAAACTCAAAATATCCATGGAAGCGGCGAAAATGAGAGGGGAAGCGCTCGACCATATACTTCTGCACGGACCGCCCGGACTCGGAAAAACCACGCTTGCGACGATAATCGCTTCGGAAATGGGCGTAAATATAAGGGTAACGTCGGGCCCCGCCATCGAAAAGCAGGGCGTGCTTGCGGCGCTGCTCACAAATTTAAAGCCGATGGATATACTTTTCATCGACGAAATCCACCGCCTTCCGAGGCAGGTTGAGGAAATCCTCTATCCCGCGATGGAGGACTACAATTTGGATATAATCATGGGCAAAGGCCCGTCGGCGAGAAACATAAGACTTCCGCTGCCGCCGTTTACGCTTATCGGAGCTACGACAAGGGCGGGACAGCTTTCGTCTCCTTTGAGAGACCGTTTCGGAAGCGATTACAGACTCGATTTGTATAATAAAAACGAGCTTGCGGACATAATCTGCCGCAGTTCCGAAATATTGGGCGTAAACACAAAGGCGGAGGGCGCTTATGAAATCGCAAAACGCTCAAGGGGCACGCCGAGAATAGCAAACAGGCTGTTAAAGAGAGTAAGGGACTACGCCCAGGTAAAGGGCGACGGCATAATTACCGAAAAGCTTGCGATAGAGGCGCTGAACATGCTTGAAGTCGACGAGCTCGGGCTTGACATGACAGACAGAAAGATGCTTTCGGCGATAATCAAATTCTTCGGCGGCGGTCCCGTCGGACTTGATACGCTCGCAGCCGCGATAGGCGAAGAGCCGATTACGCTTGAGGACGTTTACGAGCCGTATCTTATGCAGCTCGGCTACATCAACAGAACGCCGCGCGGCAGGTGCGCGACGCGCGGAGCGTACGAGCACCTCGGACTCGAATATCCCGAAAATAAGGAAAAAGAGCGCCCGTCTCTTAACGAGAATTTGTTTGAAAACGGAAAATAACACGGAAAAAGGTTGATATTTTGGCACAAAAAAACGGCGGAAAAGTCAAAAAAAACGATAAAAAAAGCAGCTTTGCGCCGCAAAACGCAAGGCCTTTCAAAAAGCGCAGAATTTTGACCGACAGCGCCACCGGCGAGAAGATTTCCGCACCGAAACGCCCGAAAAAGCAGAAAGAAGAAAGAAAGGCGGCAACCCCGTCGGAGCTCGCAAAGGCAATACAATGGTTCCCGGGGCATATGACCAA
>JAGDBE010000215.1 GCA_017959195.1 Clostridia bacterium
AAAACCGTCGATGTCGTTTGCAACGTCGTTCGGTCTTTCTCTGAAAAACCTGTTTACCAAAAAAGGAAGAACGGTTTTAACGGCGTTTGCGGGCTCGATAGGCATAATAGGCATTGCGCTGATTTTTGCCGCCTCAAACGGAATGACATCGTATATAAACGCCGTTCAGGAAGACACGCTCTCGTCGTATCCGATAACGATTGAAGCAACGACTATAGACCTCGGCACGCTGATGCAGACTTTCATGGGCGCCGTAAACGATGAAAGCAAAGACCATGAAAAAGACGCGGTTTACTCTAAATCAGCAATGTTTGACATGCTAAATGCGATAAACAATATAGAAACCACAGAAAACGACCTTAAATCGTTCCGGAAATATATCGAGAATAAAAAAGCGGACGAAGAAAGCAGTCTTTCGGAAGCCCTCAGCGGCATACGGTATACTTACGACGTTGATTTAACGGTTTACACGAAAAATGTTGACGGCGAGATTATTATTTCCGATACCGGAAAACTCTTTTCGCAGGCGCTTACTAAAAACTACGGGTCGAATTTTGCGGATTCGCGTTCGTCCGCAGCGTCTTTTACCGCGGGCAATTCCTCGCTTTCGCTTTTTACTTCCTCACAGACGGGCTCAAGAACAGGGCTCTGGCAGGAAATGCTTTCGGGCGACAACGGCAAGGCGATAAATCCGATACTTGAAGGACAGTATGAGCTTGTATACGGCACATGGCCCGACGAATTTGACGAAATAGTTGTTGTGCTTGACAAAAACAACGAGATAGACGATCTTTCGCTTTTTGCGCTCGGACTTAAAACCGAAGAGGAAATGGACGAGATATTCGACGCCGTATCAAAAGGAACGCAGATAGACACTTCCCTGCAAAGCTGGACTTACGAAGAGATCTGCGCAAAGGAATACATAGTTGTATTAAGCTGCGACTGCTACACATACGACGAGTTTTCGGGAACTTACGTTGACCTTCGCTCCACCGACGCGGGAGTTCGCTATCTTTACGACAAAGGGCTTAAGCTGAGGGTTTCGGGAATAATCCGTCCCAACGAGAATGCGGCAGCGTCAATGCTTACCGGCTCGCTTGCGTATACATCCATGCTTACAGAATACATAATCGAAAAAGCGCACGGCTCCGAGCCTGTAAAAGCGCAGACGGAGTCTCCCGATACCGATATTTTTACGGGGCTTCCTTTCCGTGAAAACAACGGAAAAATGACGGACGAAGAAAAAGAGGAGTCTTTCAGAAATTATATCGGCGGTCTTGACACCGAAAAAAAGGCGGCGGCATACGTTGACATTATGGCTATTCCCACCGAAGAGCAGCTCGGCGCGGCGGTTGATGCAGCCATGAACGGAATAACGAGAGAAAGAATAGAGTCTGTTTTAACCGCTTCAATGACGGAGCAGATGAGTATGTCCCGGGAAGAAATAGAAGATTATCTTTCTCAGATGAGCGACGACGATCTTTTCGGACTTTTTGAGAATATGGCAAGGGCGCAGGCGGCGCAGCGCATTTCCGCGCAGGTCAGACAGTCGCTTGAGGGTATGACGTCCGAACAGCTCTCGGCGGCGCTCGATGCGGCACTTCCCGACTATACAACCGAACAGTGCGCGCTTTATCACGACGAAGTCCTCGTTTTTTCGGATAAAACCTACGAAGAAAATCTTATAAAGCTCGGCTGCGTTTATCTTGACGATCCGTCTTCCGTAAATCTTTACGCTTCAACTTTTGCGAACAAGGATATTATAGAAGACTGCATTGCCGAATACAACAGCACGGTTGACGACCTTAAAAGAATACATTACGTTGACTATGTGGGGCTGATGATGTCTTCGATATCAACCATAATAAATGCGATTACTTACGTGCTTATTGCTTTCGTTGCCATTTCGCTTGTTGTATCTTCCATAATGATAGGCGTTATAACCCTCATTTCAGTTCAGGAAAGAACGAAGGAAATAGGAATTTTAAGGGCGATAGGCGCATCGAAAAAGGATGTTTCAAGTCTGTTTAACGCCGAAACGGTGATTATCGGCTTTACCGCGGGGCTTCTCGGTGTGCTTGTAACATATCTGCTTTGCATTCCGCTGAATTTCATTCTTTACTCACTTACGGGAATTGCGGCGCTGAAAGCGGTGCTTCCGATACCCGCCGCAGTAACACTCGTTCTGATAAGCGTGCTGTTAACGCTTATATCGGGTATTATCCCGTCGAGAAGCGCGGCGAAAAAGGACCCCGTTGTGGCTTTGAGAACAGAATAAAAACGAAATAAAAAAATAACACGGTCTCACAAAAAGACCGTGTTGTTTTTCTATCAAAAACAGGATTTTTGCGGAGTTTTCCGTTAAATCAGTTTCCTGAACTGCCGTAAACCGCGAATATTCCTTCGTAATGGTGAACCATATACTCCTCAATGATCTCCCCGTATCTGCTTTCGTTGGTTTCAATAAGCTGCTTTACGGGAGTATCGGAGCTGCATGCGTTTTCAATTACGCCTCTTCCGCCTTCGCGGAAATAGCCGTACTGGGTGTTTTCAAGCATATTCGCAAATATATGTGCGTCCCTTTCGTCAAAAAATACCTGCTCCGCCATATATGTTATAATATCGTCCTTTGTTTTGTATTCGTCAAAGGGTTCGTATACGGCGTCGAGAATGAGTGCAGAAACGGAAAGGTCGTTTGCGCTTATTGGAATTACCGTGGCGCAGTCAAGATTCGAATAGTCGCTTGCGTAAATCCCCGGTTCCGCGTCCGGTCCGAAAGGATACGGTAAAATACCTACGTTGTCTGTACGGTAAAGAAGCGAAGACGAGTCGCCGAAAAGCTCCGACGTCGGAAGAGTTAAAAGGACGATTTCTCCGTTTACAAAAAGGTCAACGCCAACGCCGCCCCACGCATCACTCGGGTGAAAACAGTCTCTGCAGGTTTCAAGATAAATTGAATGTGCGCGCTCCAAAGCAACGTAACCACGCTCGGTAAACACTCCGCAGCAAACGCTGCCGTCAACAACGTCCGACATTGCAGTGCCGTTGGATAAAAACATCATTACCGAAAAATACGGAGCGTGAGTTGCCATGCCGTAAACAGTTCTGTCGCTTTCCTTTACGGTATATTCGTGAAGAACCTCTTCAAATTTATCCCAGGTCCACATTTCCGTTTCAACGAATTCTCTCGGGTCGGAATGTCCGTATTTATTTATAAGCGTTTCGTTAACCGCTATGGGATAGCCGAATGTGGTATAAAGAAGCTCGGGCCATGCGTAAGGAACAACCCCGTAAACATCGTTTTTCCATATCATATGGTGAAGCATATTAGGCGTTCCCCATTTATCTGTATCGGTAACGTCGATAAGAGCGGAAAGTCCTGCAAAGTAACCGGCTCTGACGTTAACGCAGTATGCGAAAGAACCGTTTGTTGATATATCGTAAACGGACTTGCCGGAAAGAGCCGCTGTCTGCACCGCGGCGTTGTTTGTGTCGCTGTCGGCGTAAATAACGTTGAGAGTGCAGTTATACGCATTTTCAACGTCTTTTTTCCTCTCCGCGGCAATGTCGGCAAGCGACGTTCCGTCCATAAACCCGAAAGTTATGCCGCCGCTGCTTGACCAGCCCCAGTTTACAACCGCTCCGTTAAGGTTTACGGCTTCCGCAGGTATTTCCCCGTATTCGGGAACCGTTTCCGTCTCGTTTGTTCCGCATGAACTCAGAACGAAAATAAGGGCGAAAGCAATCGCGAATATTTTGCAGGTTAATTTCATTTTCTGCCTCCCCCTGAAACGCAGTTTTGCCGTGAAAAAGCTATTTTACCTTTATTATAGCAACCGAAAGCGGTTTCAGCTCAAACGAGAGCGAGGGCTTTTCGGTTAAGACGCTAAGCTCTTTTTCTTCAAAGTCCGAAACGGGCATAAGCTCCTTGCCTTCAAATACTTTCGCTTCGGCGCATTCCCCGCCGAAATTCAGGCGGAATTTCGCATTTTCGCGGGCGGATTCATTTATTGCGGTAACGGTTTTAACCCCGTCTTTCTCGGTAATGGAAACGTTATCGTCCGAATAAAGAAGTTCGCCGTTCATATGCGCCGTAAAAAGCCTTATCATTTTGCCCGTTGCGGTAAATTCCGCGCTGTGGGGATATACTTTTATCGCGCCTTCGTTTACCGCCTCGAAATTGCATGCAATGCCGACGTCCGAAACCGGGGCCTGCCCGATAATCATATTCATCATCATTGCGGCATGCATTCCGTCGGGAATTCCGGATTTTCTGTACCACGCATACCAGAGATTCCACTCGTCAAATGAAATGTGAACTTTGTGCTCTCCGAGGTATTCGCGCAGCAGCGCCATGCATTTCCTTGCGTTTTTAACGTTTTCAAGGCCCGAAAGATACTCTTTTTCTATATTATCCGCTTTTGTGTAAATCGGTTCGTGGGAATATGTGTGGTAGGAGACGTATTCTACCATATCCGAAAGAGGTATTGCGGCGTCGTCAATCCATTCTTTGTTCGGATGCGGTCCCGAGGAGCAGAGAATAAGCGAGGGGCACTTTTCCAGCATCTTTTCCGCCTGTTTTCTTGCAAGACGGGCGTATCCTTTCGCGGTATTGTCA
>JAGDBE010000216.1 GCA_017959195.1 Clostridia bacterium
AGCGGAAAAGCTCAGAAAAGCGGGAAACGAATACGGCGCCGCTACAGGAAGACCGCGTGAAGTCGGTGCGTTTGACGTTGTAGCATCAAAGTACGGAGTTTTCGTTCAGGGAGCCGATGAAATTGCATTAACAAAGCTCGACGTGCTCTCGTATATGGATAAAATTCCCGTATGCGTTGCATACGACATAGACGGCGAAATCACGACGCACTTTCCTCTCGGTTTAAGGCTCGATATTGCAAAACCCGTATATGAGTACCTCGACGGATGGAATTGCGACATCTCTTCCTGCAGGAAGCTCGACGACCTGCCCGAAAACGCAAGAAAATACGTTGAATTCATTGAAGAAAAGGTCGGCTGCAACATAAAGTACATTTCGGTCGGTGCAAAAAGAGAAGAATATATTGAAGTAAAATAAAAAAATGTTTTTTTCAGCCGGAACGCAAGTTTCGGCTGAAAATATATATTCGGGACCTTTTCTGCCGACGTGTTTTTATTCAATTAAATATAATATTACAATTTAAGATGTTTATTTACATTTTATTTTGAAATTATTATTGAAATATTGTCATACAATATGTATTATAATCTTAATTTGCTAAATGGGAAAATCTGTCTCTTTTAATCTGAATGTTGCGCGAAAGAGATAACGTGCATTTAGCGGATTGTGCCGGACAGCAACACGGCACGGAGGTGCGAAGATTGGAAAAAAGCATTATCGTAAGTTTGAAAAACATCTCTATGAATTATGATGACGAGTTTGTATTGAACAACATCAACCTTGACATCAGGGACAAAGAATTCATTACCCTGCTCGGCCCTTCCGGCTGCGGCAAAACGACCACTTTGAGAATTATCGGCGGCTTTATTGAGCCGCACGAAGGCGAAGTTTATTTTGACGGAAAACTTATAAACAAAATACCGCCTTACCGAAGGCAGGTAAACACCGTTTTTCAAAAATACGCACTTTTTCCCCATTTGAACGTTTACGAAAATATCGCGTTTGGATTAAGACTCAAAAAAACTCCCGAAAAAGAGATTAGA
This sequence comes from Clostridia bacterium, assembly GCA_017959195.1. GTDB lineage: Bacteria > Bacillota > Clostridia > Oscillospirales > CAG-382 > UMGS882. The sequence goes on from JAGDBE010000216.1 coordinate 1,045, forward strand.
AACGCGGTTCTTGAAATGCTGGACCATGTTAACTTGAAAGGTTTCGGCGCAAAAAAAGTAGATTATCTGTCGGGCGGTCAGCAGCAAAGAGTTGCCATTGCCCGCGCTTTGATAAACAAACCGAGAATGCTGCTTCTTGACGAGCCGCTCGGCGCTCTCGACCTGCAGTTAAGAAAAGAAATGCAGATCGAACTCAAACGCATGCAGCAGCAGCTCGGAATTACCTTTATTTACGTTACGCACGATCAGGAAGAGGCGCTTACCATGTCCGACCGCATCGTCGTAATGAACAGGGGTATAATTGACCAGATAGGTACGCCTCAGGACATATACAACGAGCCCGCAAACGCTTTTGTTGCCCGCTTTATCGGCGAAAGCAACATCGTTTCGGGTATAATGCACGACGACTTCGACGTTGAATTCGCCGGCAAGCATTTTGTATGTGTGGACAAGGGCTTTGAAAAAATGGAGCCGGTTGACGTCGTTCTCCGTCCGGAAGACATAAGAATATGCGAGCCCAACGAGAACACCATCGACGGCACCGTTGAAACGGTAACCTTCAAAGGCGTACATTATGAAATTATAGTTGACAGCTTCGGTACAAAGTGGAAAATCCATTCCACAAAGTCCGCCGTTCCCGGCGCGTTCATCGGAATGTCGCTCACTCCCGAGGACATTCATATAATGCATAAGAGTTATGCGTCAAACACCGCGCCCGAAGACATAATTTCTCAGGAGGCCGCCGTAAATGAAAAAGAACTCTAAAATTTCAGCGACTCCGTATATTTTCTGGATACTCGTCTTTACGATTATCCCGTTTTTGCTCGTAATTTACTATGCGTTTACAGACAGCATGACGGGAAAAATCTCGCTTGTCAACGTCATAAACTCAAGCGTATATCTGCCGGTACTGATAAAATCAATTTATCTTGCGCTTTTGGCGACGATAATATGCTTTGTCATCGCCTATCCACTTGCATATATAATGTCGAGAAAATCCGCGGCGGTACAACGCGCGTTCATGATGCTGATAATGCTTCCAATGTGGATGAATTTCCTTTTAAGGACCTACGCGTGGATGACGATACTTGAAGACAACGGAATAATAAACAACATTCTAATGTTCTTCAGGCTCTCCCCTATTCGCATGATTAACACCTCGGGCGCCGTTGTGCTCGGTAGGGTGTATAACTACCTGACGTTTATGATACTTCCTCTTTTCTCGATAATGACAAAAATCGACAAAAGCATTGTTGAAGCGGCACAGGACCTTGGATGCAGTCCCGCAAACGTAATCAGAAAAATCGTGTTCCCGTTGAGTTTTCCTGGTATTGCGACAGGCATTACGATGACGTTCGTGCCCTGCGTCAGCACGTTTATCATTTCAAGATTTTTGGGCGGAAGCGACTGCTACCTCATCGGCGACCTCATCGAAGAGCAGTTCAAGCTTAAAGACGTAGGTTTCAGCGCAGGTTCGGCAACGTCGCTCGTGCTGATGGTTGTGGTACTCATAAGTATGGGCATTCTCAACCAGTTTGACAGTGATGAAATGGAGGACGCGATCAAATGAAAAAAGTGTTTTCCTCCGTTTACACGGGTTTGTGCTTCGCCTTTCTGTACGTGCCTATTATCGTCCTCATAGTCTTCTCGTTCAACACGAGTAAAGGCTCAACCTGGACGGGCTTTACGTTCAAATGGTATGCGGAGCTTATAAGAAACGAAGAAATCATTTCCTCGTTTGTAAACACACTCATCGTTGCACTTTTCGCATCGGTATTTGCAACGATTCTGGGAACGACCGCGGCATTCGGTATTCATAATATGAAAAAGTTTTCAAAGAACACTCTGAGAACGCTTACGTATATTCAGATACTGAACCCCGAAATAGTAACCGGTATTTCCCTTATGATACTCTTTGCATATTTCAAACTGTCCTCAGGCTTTGTAACGCTAATACTTGCACACATCACGTTCTGCGTGCCGACAGTCGTCTTAAGCGTACTGCCGAAGCTGCGGCAGATGAATATAAGTCTGTACGAAGCCGCAATGGACCTCGGGTGCAATCACGTTCAGGCGTTTATCAAGGTGGTAATTCCCGAGATAATGCCCGGTATAATTTCCGGCTTTCTCATGTCGCTCACCTATTCGATAGACGACTTCGTTATCAGTTACTTCACGTCGGGAACAACGTCCCAGACGCTGCCCGTCGTAATATACAGTATGACGAAAAAGCAGGTAACGCCGACAATATACGCACTCTCTACGATAATGTTCGTAGGCGTGCTTGCCGTGCTTATTGCATACAATTTAATCGATATCAAATTCGAAAATCAGAAGAAAAAAGAATTAGGCGCCAAAAATTAAACGTATAAAGGAGAAAAAAATGAAAAAAATATTCACTTGCTTAATCTTATCGGTTTTTGCTTTTATCTTTACTACCTCCGTATTTGCGGAAGTTGAAGTTGCAGACAAAAGCTATTATGAAAAATTCAAGGGACAGAACATTACCCTCAACGTATACAACTGGGGCGAATATATTTCCGACGGTTCCGAAGACAGCATGGACGTTATAAAGGAATTTGAAGAAATAAGCGGCATCGACGTAAACTACACCCTTTTCGATACAAACGAGGATATGTATGCGAAAATCACCAACAGTCCCAACGTTTACGATATTATAGTTCCTTCCGATTATATGGTTGCGCGCCTTATCAAAGAAGAACTGCTTGAAAA
>JAGDBE010000217.1 GCA_017959195.1 Clostridia bacterium
ACGTCGAGTATAGTGTCTATCGACTCTTTTTTCGCGTCTGCGATGAATGCGCAGGTGTTGACAACTACCACGTCGGCGTCTATGTCGTCTATAACTATTTCCATTCCCGCGTCTTTTAATTTTGCAAGCATAACCTCGCTGTCAACCTGATTTTTCGGGCAGCCGAGCGAGATCATAGCAACCTTTACAGCCATGAATAAATCCCTTTTCTTAAGATAATTATATGCACGAATATTTTTAATGCGCACATAAATGAATATATAATATCAATATATAATAACATAAAGGCGCGGATTTTTCAACACTTTTTTGATATTTAAGGGCCTATAACAAAAAAACCTTATGAAAACGCGTTTCATAAGGTTAAATTCTGCGGTTTTATTTAATAAATGAAATTTAAAAGTACGGAAATCAGTATTCCGAGAAGCGAGCCCACAACGACCTGCAGCGGCGTGTGTCCGAGCACCTCTCTTACCATTTTCTGGTCTTCCGGAATCTGATTTTCGTCGGACAGGTGGGTAATGAGTTCGTTTAGCTTCTTTGCCTGCTCGCCTGCGCTTCTTCTTACGCCCGCCGCGTCATATATGACGATAAAGCTGAACATTGCGGCAATCGCAAAAAGAGGGTCTCCCAAACCGTATTTGAGCGCAATCGACATTGAAAGCGCGCAAACGGATGCGGCGTGGGACGACGGCATACCGCCCGATGCGTAGAATAATTTTGCGGATAAATCGTCCTTGTAGTAGATGAGAACGATGATTATTTTAATTATCTGCGCCGCAGCCCACGAAGAGAGTGCGGCTACAAGCGGATAATTTGAAAAAAGAGAAACAATTAATTCCATTTTGAATCCTTTCAGACAAATATCAGTTTTTGCGCGTTATTATGTAGTCGGCAAGCTCGTTTAAGGAAGAAACGCCGCGTCCCGTATTTGAAAACGCAAAGAGAGCTGCTTTTGCAAGTCCGGTCTCTTCCGACGCCAGCGCTTTTGCGCCTTCAATGCCGAGCAGTGTTGCAAAGGTCGTCTTTCCGTTTGCTTCGTCGCTTCCGACGTTTTTGCCGAGTTCTTCCGGGTTTCCGCACACGTCGAGAACGTCGTCGGTTATCTGGAATGCAAGGCCCGCGTGTTTTGCAAACGATTTTGCGGCTGAGTATTCGGGAGTGCCTTCATATTTCCCCGCCGCGATACAGCCGAGCAAGCACGCGCATTCAAACAAAGCGCCCGTCTTTTTCTCCTGAAGCAGAGTCAGTATCTTTTTGTCGGGCATGTTGCTTTCCGTCCACATATCTATCTGCTGTCCCGCTATCATTCCGGTAACGCCGGCGCTTTGAGAGAGCAGTTTTACGGCTTTTAAATTTCTTTCGGCGTCAAAACCGTTGTCGGTTGCGATTACCGACGCGTAAAGGAAAAGAGCGTCGCCGGCCAAAAGCGCAACGTCTTCTCCGAAAACTTTATGGTTCGTCGGTTTGCCTCTTCGCATGTCGTCGTTATCCATGCAGGGAAGGTCGTCGTGAATCAGCGAAGAAGTGTGGACCATTTCTATTGCCGAGGCATAAGAAACCGCGTCTTCGGGATTACCTCCGCAGAGAGAGCAGAACTCGTAAACGAGAAACGGACGGAGCCGTTTGCCGCCTGCGAAAAGACTGTACGAAAACGAGTCGAACAGCGGTTTCACCGCATCTTTTGCGATTGCGAAATCTTCGTTTTCATAAAAAGAATCGGTGTGTTTTTTCATGAAATCTTCCGTAAGCGCGGAATAATTTTTCATCTTATCAAATAAATTCATAAATCGCCTGTGCGCCTTTCTTTCAGTCTTTGTTCAGCAGCGTGATTTTCGCCTGAGCGTTTTTGAGCTTTTCGGAGCATAGTTTGAGAAGCCCCGCGCTCTCCTCGTACAAGGACAGAGCCTTATCGAGCGGGGGATTTTTTTCTTCGAGTTCTTCCGCTATGGCGTTTAACCTTTCAAGCGCCGTTTCAAAGGAAAAATCGTTGTTTTCGGTTTTTGTTTTCTTTGCAGGCATAATAAAGTCCTTTCTTTATTCGCTAACTATTGCGTTGATTTTGCCGTCCGATACCACTATCGATATTTTGTCTTTTTCTTTCACGTCGTTTACGCTTGAAACGACCTTGCCCGCCTTGTCGAACACGGCGGAATAACCGCGCGACAGCACGTTCATCGGGTTAAGCGCCGCAAGGCGCGCCGAAACGGCGGCAAGAGACGCTTTTGCGCTTTCGTTTTTATGCTCGAAGCTTATGGAAATGCGTCTGTCATACGACGCGAGCAGTTCTGAATACCTGTCAAGCAGGTATCCCGGCGACGAAAAGCACTTTTTTTCGCGCAAGTTGTCGAGAACCGCTTTTTTTGACGAGAAAACGGAGTTTACTCCGGAATTTATTCTTGATGAAAACGATTTGAGAAGCGATTTGAGCTCCGCTTTATCGGGAACGGCAAGCTCCGCCGCCGCGGACGGCGTCGGCGCTCGTAAGTCCGAGACGAAGTCGCATATCGTAAAGTCGGTTTCGTGTCCTACCGCCGAAATGACGGGTGTTTTGCAATAAAATATGACGTTTGCGAGGTTTTCGTCGTTGAACGCCCACAAATCCTCTATCGAACCGCCTCCGCGCCCGATAATTATGACGTCGCAGGTTTCGTCGTTTTCAAAATGCAGAATTCCCTTGCACAAATCCTCCGCCGCGCCCGGTCCCTGCACCAAAGCCGGATATATTTCAATTTCGGCAGGCGGATAACGCCTCGAAATGATGTTTTTCATATCTTCAACGGCAGCGCCCGTAGGGGAGGTGATTATTCCGATTTTATGCGGAAAACGCGGGATTTCTTTTTTGTTTTCCCCGTCAAAAAATCCCTTTTCCGCAAGCTTTTGCTTCATCTGCTCGAAAGCAGCGTAAAGCGAGCCCTTTCCGAGCGGCTCCATGTTTTCGGCGTAAATCTGATACACGCCGTCGCGCGGAAATACCGAAATTCTGCCGCATACGATAACCGACATGTTTTCCTCGGGCATAAACGGAAGCCGCGAGGCATAGGATTGGAACATAACCGCTTTAATGAGGGAGCTCCCGTCTTTCAGCGTGAAATAATAGTGTCCCGACTGGTAGTGGTTTTTGAAATTCGATATTTCGCCCTTCACGTAAACCCTCGACAAAAACTGAGAGGAATCGAGAAGGCTTTTTATATATTCGTTGATCTGAGATACCGAAAAAACGTTTCTGTTTTCCAAAATTTCAGTTCTCCTTTTCGAAAACTCTTTCGCACAACAGCGCGGTTCCGCAGGCGTTGTCGGATGAAAGTTCGGGCGATGCGAAAAAGACGTCTTTTAAAGATTCAAGTTCTCTTCTTATGACGGTGTTAGACATGACGCCGCCGACGAACAAAACGGGTTTTTCCCCGTATGAAGCCCTCAAATTATTGACAGATCTGAAAATTGCGCGCGCTAAACTTCTGAAAAGAAAATCGGCGCAGTCGGGTGCGCTTTTGCCGTTTGAAAGGTAGTATTCAAATTTATTCTGCAAGCCCGACAAAGAAAAGTAACCGCCTTTTACGGAAGATATTACGGGTATTTTTCCGCGTGAATCGGGCGAAAGCGCGTCGAGTTCCTTTCCGCATGGAAAAGAAAGCCCCAGAAGAAGCCCTGCGCGGTCGATAATCTGACCTGCGCTTGCGTCGGTTGTGCCGCCTATGATTTCAGTTTCGAAAACGCCGTCTTTATTTTTTACGTACAGCGCTTCCGTCGTTCCGCCGGAAACGTGGAATGAGATAAAATCGTTTTCAAGAAGCGGACTTTTTCCGCAGGAATGTATGCCCGCCATGATGTGTCCGCTCTGGTGCGAAAAATAATAAAGAGGCACGTTATGGGAATTGGAAACTGCGCTTGCAAAAGAAACGCCCGACAAAAAGCAGGGCATATAAGAGCCCTTGACGTCTCTCGGATAAGCGCTTGCAGATGCGGCGCAGATACGGTATTTCGAAAAATCGACGGATGAAAACAGTTCTTTTGCAAGTTCGGGAAGTGCTTTTGTGTGTAAAAACAAGGCCTCGCTCTGGCGCAGGCCCGCTTCTCCCTCGTTTACGGGGAGCAGTCTGCGCACGCTTTTTACTATTTTTCCGCCGCATGACAGCGCAAGCGAAGTTGTGTAATTGCTGGTATCAACGCCTAAAAACAACCGTTCCATAGTAATATATTGATAAAATCCTTAAATTATTCTGCCGCGCTTTTTTGCTCTTTTATAAGGCGGTACGCCGCTCCGAGCACGCCGTTTACGAAGGTGTAGCTGTCTTCGGAGTCATACTTCTTTACAAGCTCCACCGCCTCGTTTATTGAGATTTCGGGAGAAATTCCGTCTTTTTCTCCGCTCATATACAGCATTTCATAGATTGCTATTCTTATCGCGGAAAGGGAAATTCTGGAAATCCTCTTTTTGCTCCATTTCTGCGAACATTTTTCGATAATGCCGTCGATTTCGGCGATATTTGCGATAACGCCGAAATAAACCTTCGAAAAATAATCGTCGAGACGGATTTCTTCGCTGATATTTTCTTCTTTTTTGTCGTAAAAGTAATCGAGGTACAGTTCAAGTAATTCCTCCGGCTTTTCCTCCGTGTGAAAACCGTAGTCGAACAACATACATAAAACTGCTTCTCTTGCCTGTCTGCGTTTCATAAAAAATCTCCGGAAAATGTAATCAATTATTAAAATAATTATACTTCTTTTACCATTTATTGTCAACAGTAATCATTTTTAAAAAGAAACGGGCAAAGGCGGGCGCTTTCGCGTTTGAGGCGGGCGAAGCACAAAAAACGCGCGTTCCGGCCGAGGTACATTTGATATTGACAAAACAGAGATAATCGTTATAATATAAGTTAGATGTTTGTGTCTTTACGCAAAGTTTTTTGTATTTTGCAAAGGACGGGATATCGAAAGGGTGATAACTATGGCAAAGAAGACGCCGCGAGTGTTTGTCAATGCGGCAAACATCCGTCAGCTGACGTATATAAACAATCAGAGAAAACCCGAAAAAGTATTTCTTCGGTATTTCGGACATAACGGAGATCTTGAGGAAATTACCTACGGCGGATTTTTTGACAGGTGCGAAAAAATCATTGCGGCAATAAAAGAGAAAAACCTTTCGGGAAAGAGAATTGCGCTCATAGGCGAAAACTGCCCCGAATGGATTGAATTCTTCTGCGCCGCCATATCCGCGGGATGCGTTGTAATCCCGTTTGACAGAGAACTCCTCGTAAATGAAATAAAGGGATTCATAGAAATCGGAAAAATCGACGCGATAGTGTTCTCGCCGAGATATTCCAAAAAGTATGCGGAACTGAAAAGCGCGGGAGCGCTCGACGAGCTCGAATATATCATTCCCTCGTATACGGGTGAAATCGAAGACCTGAGCGATGAAAGACTCATATCTCTTGACGATTTCATAAAAGACGCAGTCCCCGAAAAAATAACTCCGTCGGAAATTATGCGCGCGCGCCCGAGAGGCGATATGAGCATAATGCTCTTCACAAGCGGAACGACGGGTTCAAGCAAATGCGTAATGCTTTCCGAACGCAACATCATGGCGTGCGCGAAAGCGGCGTGCGAAGCCGTTAATTTCACGGAAGACGACGTTACTCTGTCCGTTCTTCCGATACATCATACCTACGAACTTACGATAACCATTGCCGAAATGCTTTACGGCATCACGTCATGCATAAACGACAACTTAAAGCACGTGCTGAAAAACATGAAGCTTTTCCGCCCGACTTCAATGGTGCTCGTTCCGCTTTTCGTTTCGACGTTCAACAAGAAAATCTGGGACGAAGTTAAGAAAAAGGGCAAGGAAAGACAGTTCAGACTCGGCATGACGGCGGCGAACACGCTTAAATTCGTCGGCATAGACATGAGAAGAAAACTGTTCTCCGACGTGCTCGACGCGTTCGGCGGAAATCTCGAAAAACTCATATGCGGAGGAGCCGCGATGGATCCCGAGCTTATGAACATGTTCGATACTCTCGGAATAGAGCTCTGCGAGGGCTACGGCATTACGGAATGCTCGCCGCTTGTGTCGGTAAACCCGTATTACAGAAGAAAATACGGTTCGGTAGGCCCCGCGGTATCGAGCTGCGAAGTTAAAATCGACGCCGAAAGCACCGACGAAGAGGGCAGAATAATCGGAGAAATTCTCGTCAAGGGCGAAAACGTCATGGTCGGATATTACGACAACCTCGAAGCCAACATGGAAGTCTTCACCGACGACGGCTGGTTCAGAACCGGAGACATCGGATATATGGACGCCGACGGATATTTATATATCACAGGAAGAAAGAAGACGGTAATCGTTTTGAATAACGGAAAGAACGTCTTCCCCGAGGAGATAGAGGAATATCTCGCAAAGATAGAATGTATTTCCGAAAGCGTTGTCGTCGGCAGAAAAAAGGAAAACGGAGACGTTGAACTTACCGCCGTGGTATATCCCAATTTTGAACTGTATCCCGTCGGAATGGACATAAGCGTCATAGCGGAAGATATAAAGAAAAAAGTAACCGAACTCAACAGAAATCTTCCGTCGTTCAAGCAAATAAGAAACATTGACGTAAGAAAGACCGAGTTTGAAAAAACGACGTCGAAAAAAATAAAGAGATTTCTCGTTAAATAACGTGTCAAAGGAGTTAAGAAGTAATGTTTGAAGAAGTTAAGAATTTACTGGTTGAAGAGATGTCGATAAATGCGGACGATATTACGGAAGAAGCGGAATTCGGTAAGGACCTGGGCTTTAATTCGCTTGAGCTTGCCGACCTTGTCGTAATGTGCGAGGACAGATATGCAATAGACATCGACGAAGAAAAAGCGCATACCATAATCACCGTCGGAGATTTCGTAAAGTATCTTGAGGAGCTTCTCGCGGAAAAACAGTAATTTTGAATATTCGGAAACGCACGGAACAAAAAAACGGGGGACTAAAAATGAAAAGAAATACTATTAAAAAAGCGGTCGGTATCTTTCTGATACTGGTCGCTTTTGCGGTTTTTTGGTCATTTGCCGCATTTTCACAGACGGTAAAGTATAATCTGCTGGACGCAAAACTGTTTCCTTCTCCGTACGCTGTGGAAGACCAAACGGCAATCGCCGTTCTGTTCACAAAAGAGGACGGTATACTTTATTTCGGAACATATTACCATTCCGAAACCTACGGAGACGCGTGGACGGAAGAAAAGGTGGGCAATTACGATTATAAGACCGGATACGCGACTCTTGCGACTCGTACTGACGATTTGAGTTTGGGCAACAGCTTCATTGCATTTACGACGGACGACGGGGCAATAATGTTTTGGTATAGAGATAGTATAGGTATCTGGAACACAAATACTTATATCGATTCGATGAACGTCGGCGGAAACGGAAGCGTTTATAACCCCGACATCGATATTTATTTTGACAATGATCGGGCAGAAGTATATATCGCCTATATGGATACGAACGGCGCGGAACACGAAAATACCTATAACCATCCCGACGTCATGCTTGCGAAAATTGAGCCTGAACCGGGTAGTCAAAACTTTTATATAAAAAGCGTTGAAAAAACCGTCGTTGAGGCGGGAGGCGAAACCCTCCTTTCCGACGCGCAGGCAGCGGTAAAAGACGGAAATATAAACGTGGTGTATAATAAGAAAGGTACAGCGTCGCAGCAAGGCAACACAACCCCGTATTTTATCCGGTTCTTTTCGGGTGAGTCAACCGAAAGCCTGCAAACCGGCAGAAGCACCGGAGAGGGCTACATACCCGTCCTTTTTGACTCCTGCGCAAGCGGAAGTAATCTGTTTACGCTGATTCACGGCTCATTGGATGACGGCGTCAACTCCGGTCTGTTTGTCCTCAACGGAAAGGAGCCGGTTTCAAAAAGCTATATCAGCAATATAGGCAGCGGCGATGTTAACGCCGCGGACATCACCGCAAATCTCATGCAGAGCGGCGAATTTTCCTATGCCGCGATATGCTTGGACGATACCCTCTGCTATTACGACAGCGCCGCAAATAATAGTATAATGACGGACCTGAATACGAAAATAGGCTCAGAAAGCAAAAAAGTTGCCGTTGTGGAAACGAACAAAGAGGCGGATGACGCCCGTTACGTTCTGTATACGGGGGAAAACGGCAAAATCGTTGTCGTGCGTCTTTCCGATTCCGACGTTTCCGACGGCATACAAAGCACGAAAGGCAGGGAGCACTTTATTCCCGCCGAAGAAAATACCAAATACGACCTTTACGTCGGCGGCAAGCGTGTAAACAGCGATAACGCTTCGGACGTTCTCGAAGACGGTAAGGTAAGTTACGACGCCAAAACCAACACCCTTTACTTAAACGGCGCTACGATAGAGAGAACCGCCGGCAACCCGGATAACCACGCGGTTTACTATACGGGCAAAGAGCCGCTCACGATACACGCGAAGGGCGAAAACACCTTAAAGGGCGGCGGAAGTACATTGGAATACGACGGCAATTATAATTATGAAGCAATTACTGCGGGAATATGGTCTGAATCATCGCTTTCGATTGAACTTGAAGACGGCGCTGTGCTCAACGCAGCCGGCGGATCTTCGGTTTATTACTCAAGCCACGGCATATATACGAGCGGAGATTTTGCCGTTTCGGGAAAAGGAACGCTGAACGTCTCCTGCGGCAGTGATATGGGACTCGATATGGGACTCGAAGCTATTGAGAAGTTCTATGGCATTAATTACGCCGAAAAAATGACGCTGTCAGGCGAAACGTACGTGAATATCTCTGCATTGTACAGAGTGTCTTATGCGCTCGTAAACGATAGTTATGGCGGTGATTTCATTATCCAAGCCGAAAACTGGACGGGAAATATGACCTTGCAGGCGGAGTATTGGACCTTGTTCTATCATTATAATACAGAAATGTTCCATGATGGCATTTTGATAGACGCTTATGAAACGACGGACAGCACAACGTACACGACGCTTCCCGACGAGCCTTCCGACTGGACGGCGCTTTCGCAAAACTACAAAAAACTCGTATTTTATCCGAAGTCGAAAGAAATCGTCTGCACTATCGGCTCGACAGGGTATTATTCGCTGACGGATGCTTTGAACGCCGTAAACGAAGACGATATGGTCATTACGGTATTAAAAGATATCGAATTTGACGGCGCGCGGACGGTAAACGGTTACGACATAACCATCCAAAGCGGAGAAAACGACGTTGTTATCACGCTGACGGGCGCCATGAAATTCGGCGAAAACAATATCATGAAAACCTATACCCTTCAGGGAAACGAATCGGCAAACACGACGCTGACAATACAGCCGAAATTGACCGACGGTGCAAATTCGTTCCGCCCGATTGCAATCCGCAAGTGGAATACTCTGATTGTTAAGTCCGGCGCTGTTCTTCGGGGAAGCAATTTCACAGGCGGATACGGCGGAATGATTAACGTTGCGCAAAATGCGACGCTTAATTTGAACGGAGGTAAAATCGAAAACTGCACTGCCGGATACGGCGGAGCCGTGAATATTGAAAAATACGGTCAATTTACTTTTGATAGCGGTTCAATCGAAAACTGCTCCGCAATTCAGGGCGGAGCCGTCTACGTTGCGTACTTAGGAAAATTTCTTTTTAATAACGGTACGATAACAGACTGTACCGCAATGCATGCGTCGGAAGCAACCCGGGAGGGAAGCTCCGTTACCGCGGCGGGCGGCGCGGTTTACACCGTCGGTCTGTTTACCATGTACGGCGGTTCCATAAATAACTGCAAAGCCGTATCCGGCAAGGGCGGCGGCGTGTACGTTTACCCGGAAGGCGGCGACTTCTGTATGTCGGGCGGCGAAATTTCCGGCTGCAGCGCAACGGAAAACGAAAATGAAAGCCTGTATTATAATGACGGCGAAGGCGGCGGCGTCTACGTCGGAAAAGCAGCCCAAGGATACTTAAACATGTCTGTAGGAGACGCCGGAATTACCGGAAACACCGCAAAATACGGCGGCGGAATTTATCTGCACGAAGGCGCGTCCATGCTTGTCGAAAAAGAAGCGTATATTTACGGAAATACCGAAAACAACGTTTATCTTGCGGAGAGCGTGATGTTCATTGTCGAAAAGGGCATCGACAAACTGACGGGAAATGCGAAAATCGGAATCACGACCGCGTCCAAACCTACCGCTTCCGGACCGGTAAGCTTTGCAAAAGTGAGCGACGACTGCAAAGAGTGCTTCTCAGACGACAGCGGTAATTTCTGCGTTTCCTATGACGCCGAAAGCAAAGTGCTGAATCTTAACGTTCAAAAAGCGTCGGTTACGAAAAAACCGACTGCAAAGAAATTACTGCGCGGCGACGGACCGCAGATACTCGTAACCGCGGGTGAAGCTTCCGGCGGTACCATGCAGTACGCCGTAAGCGACAGCGATTCGTCTGTACCGACGGAATGGAGCGAAAATATCCCCGAACGCTCCGATCTCGGAAAATATTACGTCTGGTACAGAGCAAAAGGCGACGAAACGCATTTGGATTCCGACGCCAAATACGTAATTTCATGGATACTTCCGAAGTTTTCGTTCAGAGTTGTAAACGGTACGTGGAATGACGGTACGGACGGCGATATAACGCTTCCGGCTTCATATTATTCCGACGAGGGTTCTATATTGATAACTTCCGAGGATCATCCGGCGGTAGGAGATAAACCCGCAAACGGCTTTCTCAACTCGGGAAGCTGGAAATTTGAATTTATAAACGAAGACACCTTCCTCGTTTACACCTACGATGAAGATCC
>JAGDBE010000218.1 GCA_017959195.1 Clostridia bacterium
GAAAAGGTATGCAAAAAGCACTAAAGGCGGCATGAAAAAGAGAGGGTGATAATAGAACGCACCCGCAAAATCCAGATGAAAAAGACAAACGTACGCCCGCGTCATCCCGCAGCCGGGGCATGAAATCCCCGTTACGTATTTTATCGGACACGTTATCCCCAAAACGTGCAGTACCGCGTAAACCGCAATTACCAAACATACCGCGGTAAGAGCGTTGAGTATTTCTTTTTTGTTCCGCAAAAATTTTTTATCCATATTCTTGTTTAATCTCTTATAAAGTCGTTTTTGTTCTGATTCGCTATCATTATACCATATAGAAGACGGTTTCGCAATATGCGACGATGCGCCATTATTGTCCCATCGGCTTGTTGACTTTGATTTTATCAAATGCTATAATTTGAGTGAAAAAAGACGGAAAACCGTTTTTACGAAGGGAAGCGGAAAAATGTATCTTGAAAAATTCGTTTTGCCGATAAACAAAGAAGAAAAACTGATCGACACCCTCATGAAGAAAAACGCGGGCCCATGGGGTTACGTCGATAACGAGTATCCCTGCGGTTTGTTCTTGAAAAAAGGGCTTTCCGAAATCAATTTTGCGAAAATCACCGTCTTTTGCGGCGGAAACGGCTCGGGAAAGAGCACCTTGCTCAACCTGATAACGGAAAAACTCGGTTTAAAGCGCGTTTCGCCGTACAATTCGAGCGAAATGTTCGGTATTTACGCGCAAAACTGCAAATTTTCACTCGGTTTCGACGACGACGGGGACAGATACCGAATTCCCAACGGAAGCAGGATTATCACAAGCGACGATATATTCGATTATATGCTCACCGTCCGCACAAACAACGACGAAATCAGCGAAAACAAGGAAGAGGCCAAGGAAGAATGGGGCAGACTCAGATTCGGCAAGGCTATAAAGATAAAAAGCATAGACGATTACGAGGACATCAGGCTTCAGGTCCTTGCGCGGTCAAAATCCGTTTCCCGCAGACAGTTTATCCGCAGAACCGCCGGCAGCGAAATTAAACTAAACAGCAACGGCGAAACGGCTCTGAACTATTTTAATAAAATGTTGAAAAACGATACCCTTTACTGCCTTGACGAGCCGGAAAACAGCATGTCCCCGAAAATGCAGCTTGAGCTCGCCGAAACAATCGGAGAAATGGCGCGTTACTGCGGCTGTCAGTTTATAATCGCAACGCATTCGCCGTTTTTGCTCTCGATGCCCGGCGCAAGAATTTACGACCTCGATTCCGAACCGACGGAAATCAAAGAGTGGTGGGAACTTGAAAATACTAAGACCTATTTTGAATTTTTCGAGAAAAACCGCCGCCTTTTTACGGAAATCTGAGGAGGTGCGATATGAAAATCCTTATTATTTCCGACAAGGAAAGCGAACTTCTGCTTAAATATTATAAAGAAAACCGCTTCGACGAAGCCGACGTCGTCCTTTCCGCCGGCGACCTGCCGTACGAGTATCTGCAGGAGGTAAAAAACAACGTAAACGCGCCGCTTTTCTACGTCAGAGGCAATCACGACCTCTACGGGAAACGCTTTTTTGACAAAGAGCTCGCCGAATGGAAATGCGTAACTTTTCAAAACGTAAAAATCGCCGGAATCGGCTGTTTTGACAAAAAAGGAAGGCGTTTTTCCGAAAACGAACTCCGCTCAAAGCTCGGAAAACTGTATAAGAAAATCCAAAACGCGCGCGGCGTTGATATAATTCTGTCCCACCTGCCGATGAAGGACTTGGGCGACGGAGACGACGCATATCACAAAGGTTCGGAAGCGATAAGGGAATTTGTTGCGAAAACCGCGCCGAAATACTTCGTTTACGGGCATAACCACCTGAATTACGGCATAAACGAAAGGATTCTGACGTGCGGAAAGACGTCAGTAATTAACGCAAGCGAAAAATATATTTTTGAGTATTAAGAAGGGAAGATGAAAAATGGAGGTCGTTCAAGACACATTATTGAGAGCCGATATCGGAGAACTTATGAACTTCATCGTACAATTCTGGCTGTTCGGCGGATATTCCATCTATAACTGCATCCTTATTTTTGCGCAGCGCCCGGGCGCTGTTATGGTCGCCACCGAAACAAGCTGGAACGCCCGCGGCAGATACGTCAAGCACGAGGTTTCGCCTATCGTGATTTTAAGACCGTTCGGGCCCGTAGATTTCGTTTACGATTACGACGACACCTTCGGAAAAAGAGACCTGTTTCCCCGCCGGCTGACGCGCTCAAATATCGTTGAGGCGAAAGATTGGTGGACCGAAACTTTAAAAGAGGCGCTGATGCAAAACGGCATTCTTTATACCGAAAGCAATTTCGGCTCAAGAAAGGGCGCGGAACTCGCCATATTGGAAATGCCGCGCTCATTTGAGGTGAGAAGAAAGGGAAAGACGGATACCGTGCAGACGGACGTCTGTATCACCGTAAATTCAATGAGCGAGAAAGGCGCGCAGCTGGAGAGTATTTTTCACGAGCTGGGACACCTGTTCTGCGGACATCTGACGAGAGGAAAGTATACCCCAAAAGACCTCTATTTTCCGAACCGCACAAACAAGCATCTAACGCTGAATCAGGAGGAATGCGAGGCGGAAATGACAAAAAATCTCGTCTGCAACCTCCTCGGTCTCAAACTTGAGGACCCATTTGCCTATATCAACGCGTATTCCGAAGAAGACGGCAAGTTGCCGAGAATAAATTTCGGCGAGATAGTCAAAGCGGCGGATAGAATCCTGAATTTGATTCCCGATTCGATAAAAAATGACATCAAAGGGAATACAATGGTGCATCAAATGACAATATTTGACTTGGCATAAAATCAATGCTGAGCATTGTATATCATAAAAAAGGAATACACGGCTGCGCTGTGATGATATACCATTGCTTTCGCAAAGGATAAAAAAATCAGCAGCTTTCGCTGCTGATTTTTTGGTGCCCTCTCAGGGTTCGAGTCCCTTCGGCGCTGTTATACGAAAAAAGCCACCCATATGAAATGGATGGCTTTTTTTGGTGCACCTTCAGGGACGCTTGTGCTTCGCACTCGCCCTGCTCGGCGCGGTCGCTCCCTTATTATGAATTTTCGGTTTAGGTTTCTCCGCGGGGAAAAGAGCGTAAGAGTAGGGAACTTTGTCCGCGTAATTGCCCGTCGGGGCTCCCGACCGCCCGCAGGCGCTCCTTTTTGCTTAAATTACAGTAAAAATCTCTCCGCGAGAACATAGGCATAAAAAAATCGAGAACCCCATACGCGTAATTGCGTGTCGAGGCTCCCTGCGCGCCCGCAGGCGCTCCTTTTTGCTTAAATTACAGTAAAAATCTCTCCGCGAGAACATAGGCATAAAAAATCGAGAACCCCGTACGCGTAATTGCGTGTCGAGGCTCTC
>JAGDBE010000219.1 GCA_017959195.1 Clostridia bacterium
ATTGATGAAAAGGGCTTCATTTACGCGACAACGTCGGCGATAAACGACAGCGACCTCATAAACGCCATAAATTCAAAGAGTAAGGACAGCGCTTATTCACCCGCAAAGAAGTTCAACCCCAGCGGCGAAGACGTAATGAAGCGTTCCGGCTTCTATCCGCCGGCGGGCGAAATAAAAGTGATGGAAGAAGCGACCATAACTCCCAACTATACGTTATCCGGACCGTCAACGATAACCGATATCGCGCTCGGTCCGGAGGGAACATGGTCGATAATCGACCAGAAACGTCAGAAAGTGTTCACTTATGACGAAGACGGAAACCTGCTGTTCGCATTCGGCGATAAAGGAAGCCAGCTCGGCAACATAACGCTCATTCAGGCGATAGATTACGCAGGCGACAATATGCTTGTACTCGATAAGGATAACGATAACATAACGGTATTCAAGAGAACAAGCTACGGAGACGAACTCGTCAACGTTTTAAAGCTTCAGAGAGACAGAAAATACGACGAAGCGGCGACGAGATGGGAGAAAATCCTCCAGAGAAACTCGAATTTCGATATGTCGTACATAGGAATAGGCAAGAGCCTGTACCGCCAGGGCCTGTATAAAGAGGCAATGAAGTCTTACCAGTACGCGTATGATACCGAAAACTATTCGGAAGCATACCAGCAGGTAAGAAAAGACTGGGTTGAAAAGTACGTTATCGTAATTCCGATAGTCGTAATCGCATTCTTTGTAATTCTTTCGAGAATTTTCGCATACGCAAAGAAGAAGAACCTCGCGGGACAGGTTACAAAAGAAAAACGCAGCCTGTGGGAAGAATTCATATACGGATTCCACGTGCTGTTCCACCCGTTTGACGGCTTCTGGGATATAAAGCACGAAAAGAGAGGCGGAGTAAAGGGAGCGACGCTGATACTCGCGATAACCGCGGCATCGTACGTCTACTCCGTAATAGGAAAAGCATACCTCATAGACCCGCATCCGAAAGAGACCAATATACTCGTAACCGTGCTTTCGCTGATTTTGCCTATCGCACTGTGGGTAATCGCAAACTGGTGCTTGACCACACTGTTTGACGGCGAAGGAAGCATAAAGGATATATACATCACGACGTGCTACTCGCTGTTCCCGCTTCCGGCATTCTTCATTCTCACAACGCTGTGCTCCAACATAGTAACGCTCAACGAATCATCGCTTCTCACGCTTGCTATGGGAGTTGCGTTCTTCTGGACGGGACTGCTTCTGTTCTTCGGAACGATGGTAATACACGATTACACACTGTTCAAGAACATTTTGACGACGCTCGTGTCAATCGTCGGCATGGCGTTCATAATCTTCCTCGGAGTGCTGTTCTCAAGCCTCATAGGAAAACTGATATCCTTCGTTGCGGGAATTATCAGTGAAATTTCATACAGAATGTAGCGAAAGGAGAAGATAAAATGAAAAATAAAAAATTATTGATGTATCTTCTTTCGCTGGCAATGATGATAGCGCTGATATTCTCGGCGTCGCTGCTCGTATACGCGGACATCGCGCTCGTTGCAGCAACTGATGATACAGAGGAAGAGGAAGACGTCGTAAAAGACGCGGAATACTACCTCACAACCGAATATGAAAACGCGGAAGCAAAACTTGAAACAATGACGCTTTACTTTGAAAGCGACGATTATGAAATCTACGGCCTTGAACAGACGGGCGAAGTCTGCATCAAAGTAAAGGCAACGGGACAGACGCTGTTTACCAACCCCTACGACGCGGCATCGTCAAACTCGTCGGATACCGTAAAACAGCAGCTGCTCTCACAGATAATTTTGTCGTATAACGACGTTTCGGGCTCCTACGGTACGAAAAACAGCTTCAACGACGCGGCATTCGCTGCCGAAGACTCGCATCAGATCGTAATGAAGACGACCGACAGGGGACTCAGAACCGAATATACAATAGGAAGAGAAACCGTAAAATATCTCGTTCCCCGCCAGATAGAAAAGACGGCGTTCGAAGAAAACATCATGAGCTACTTCGAAAAAGGCACGAGATCTTACGATAAAGTCAACTCCTATTACGTTCTTTACGACCTTGACGACCCGACGATGTCGGAAACCGCAAAGGAAGCGGCAAGAACGAGATACCCGATAGTTGAAAAGTATCCGATTTACGTGCTTGACGCGGGCGTCGGAAACAGAGAACTTCTCGAACTTGAAGGTTATATAAAGAATACGTACTATAACGATTACGAAAAGATAGAGGAAATGTACGAAATGCTCGATTACGTCGACACTTCGACGGCTCCGGCGCTTTTCAGATTCGCAATAGAGTATAACGTGGACGAAAACGGACTCGAAATAACGCTTCCGGCAACGAGCATAAGATATGACTCGGCAAACTATACGCTCAGAAGCGTGCAGTTCTTACCGTATTTCTGCGCGGGAAATAACGCGCGCACCGGATTTACGCTTATTCCCGACGGCTCGGGCACCATCACGAGATTCGAGGACATAGCGTCCAAAGCGTTCGTTCTTACGGCAAGGGCATACGGCAGAGACTATTCCTACCACTCCATTTCGGGAACCTACCAGGAAAAGATGACGCTCCCGGCGTTCGGCGTGCTCGAAAAGAAGAACGGAATAATGCAGGGCTACGTCGCATATATGACCGAGGGAGACTCCCTTTGCGAAATTACCGCCGACCACGGAGGCACACTCCATAGATACAGCTCGGTATATACCGTGTTCTATCCGAAACAGGACGATACGTACGTTCTGGAAGGTGTGTCCACTACGGGAACGGCAACCTGGACGGTGCAGAGCGACAGAAGATATACGGGAAGATATACCATGCGTATATTCCCTGTATACGGCGACGACTGCGACTATAACGACATGGCGGCAAAAATAAGGGATTATATGGTTGCAACCGGCAAAGTCAATAAGAAAGACGAAGCAAAAGATAATTCCGAAGACGTTCCGATTTATATAGAGACGTTCGGTTCGATAAAGACCACAAAGAAAATAGTGGGATTCCCGATGAAGATACAGACTCCTCTCACAACCTTCAAGCAGGTTGAGGAAATGGCGTCGGATCTCAAATCGGAAGGCCTTGAAAACATCAATTTCCGCCTTACCGGCTGGTATAACGGCGGTCTTGAACATACGGCGCCGTCAAAGCTGAACGTGCTCGGCGTGCTCGGCGGCAAAAAGGGACTTAAAGAGCTCACCGAATACGGAAAAGAGAATAACGTGGGCATTTATCCCGACATAGACTTCGTTTACGTAAGCCTTTTGGGAACGTTCGATAGGTTCGACTACAAAAAGCATACCGTAAAGACGATAGATAACAGAAGCGCGGCTTACAGAGAGTATAACGCTCTGTACCAGGGCTTCGAAGAGGGCGGAGCGCTCATAATCTCGCCTAACGCCATGACAAAGTTCTACGACGATATCAAGGATGAAATTCTGAGTTACGGCGCAACGGGACTTTCGGTCGCAACGCTCGGTTCGGAACTCAGCTCCGACCACAATCCCGACTATTCGCTCAACCGCGAGGACGTAAAGGCGACAATTTCGCATCTTCTTGCAGAAATAAAGGAAGATAACGAAAACGTAATGATAAACGACGGCAACTCATACGCGGTTCCGTACGCAAATCATATACTCAACGTTCCGCTCGAGAGCAGTCTTAACATCAACACAAGCGAAACCATACCGTTCGTAGGCATGGTGCTTCACGGAAACGTAGAATTTGCGGGAAGCCCGATAAACCTCGACGGCGACTTCGACTACAGCGTGCTTAAAGCGATAGAGAACGGCGCAAACCTCTACTTCATTCTCTCAAAGGATAATACTTCCGAGCTCAAACAGTTTGAGCGCTTCAGTAAGTATTACGCGATAAGCTACGATATCTGGAAAGAAGACCTCGTAAGCGTATATAAGAAATTCAACGAGGCAATGAAGAAGGTCAAGTACTCCTACATAACCGACCACGAACAGTTAGACGAAAAGGTCGTAAGAGTGGTTTACGGAGATAAGACGGAATTCATCCTCAACTATAATACGCATAGCGTAGACGTCGACGGACAAACGGTAGAAGCGATGAGCTTCATCGAAAGAGAAATATGAAAGGGGTGCAGTGATAAATGAATAAAACCGAGAAAAAGAAAAGAATTGCATCTCTTGACGCAAAAAAAGCGAGAGCCGGCTGGCTTTTCGTGCTGCCGTTCGTAATCGGATTCGTATTTTTGTACATTCCGATGCTGTTCCAGTCGATTGAATTCAGCTTCAGCGAGCTGAATATCATCACAAACCAGGGCGGCGGAGGCGGCGGATACGAGCTGACGTTCGTGGGACTCGATAACTACAGAGAAGCACTGTTTTCAGACGCAAGCTACGCGCAGATACTCGTGTCGAGTATCAGACAGCTGATTCTCGACGTGCCTGCGATAGTAATATTCTCGCTGTTCATGGCGATAATACTCAACCAGAAAATGGCAGGCAGAGCAGTATTCAGAGCGATATTCTTCATACCGGTTATACTTTCGACGGGACTTATCGATAAGATAGACCAGAATAACGCGGTAATGAACTATATGGAAAATACCGGCATTGATACCGGAGCCGCGACGGCCCTGGGAGGCGCCGGAGG
Organism: Clostridia bacterium; assembly: GCA_017959195.1. Lineage (GTDB taxonomy): Bacteria > Bacillota > Clostridia > Oscillospirales > CAG-382 > UMGS882. The sequence goes on from JAGDBE010000219.1 coordinate 4,645, forward strand.
CGGAGGCGGAGCCGGCGGCGGAGGAGGAGGCGCAGGCCTCGGACTTGTAAACGCGCTTGACATAACGGGCTTCCTTGGAAATATGGCGATAGGCGGAGAACTCGTGTCCTACGTTGTAGGAGTGGTAAATAACATATTCAATATAGTAAACCGCTCCGGCGTACAGATGCTCATATTCCTTGCAGGCCTGCAGTCAATATCCCCCGCAATATACGAATCGTGTAAGATAGACGGCGCTACGGGATGGGAGACCTTCTGGAAGATCACCTTCCCGATGATAAGCCCGATGATACTCGTAAATACGATATATACGGTTATAGACTCGTTCACGTCGAAGTCGAATGAAGTTATGGCGTATATAGAAGCCGTGTACGAAGGCACGTCGAAGAACTCAAGAGTTCTCTCGTCGGCGATGTCGTGGCTGTATTTCGGAATAGTGCTGCTGATGATAACGGCGGTAACGGGAATTATCTCGGCGTTCGTATTCTACCAGCGAAGAGATTGACGGAAGGAGGACGCAGTAATGGATCAGCAAAAGAAGCTTACCAGAAAAGAAATGAAAATCGATTTCGAAGGCAAGATCGGAAAAGTTGACAGATTTAAACAGCACGTGTTCTCCAAGATGTTCCTTTGGAAACTGATATGGGCGATATTCCGTTATATCCTTCTCATAGGAATTTCCTACGTTATAATATATCCGTTCATAACGAAGATAGCGTCTTCGTTCATGACGACGGGCGACTTTACCGACCAGACGGTAAAACTCATTTCAAAGCACCCGTCGCTCGACCAGTGGATATATATAATAAAGGAAAATAAGTATTGGCAGGCGCTGTTTAACACGGCGAGAATATCGGTGCTCTGCGGAGTATTCCAGACCATGATATGCGCGATAATCGGCTACGGATTTGCGAAGTTCAAATTCAAAGGCAGAGGAATCCTCTTCATCGCGGTAATCATCACGATGCTTATACCGCACGAAACGATATTGCTTGCAATGTTCATGAAGTTCAGATATTTCGATATCTTCGGAATATTCAAACTTATAACGGGCGACTCAATAAGCCTTCTCAATACCGAGTGGCCGCTGTATATCCTGTCGATAACGGGACTTGCCTTCAAGAACGGACTGTATATCTTCATATTCAGACAGTTCTATAAAGGAATCCCCGACGAGCTTGAAGAAGCCGCGTACATAGACGGAACGGGCGTGTTCGAGACGTTCTTCAGAATAATCCTGCCGCTGTCGCTCCCGATGATGACGACGGTGTTCATGTTCGCATTCTCGTGGCAGTGGACGGATACCTTCTATACGGCGTCTCCGTTCTTCACGGCGAGCGCAAGTCCGATGCTTGCGAATATCGTAAATAAGATTCCGCCGAGCTTGAAGATGGAATATGCCGCAACGACGCTTTGGGAGTCGTCAATCAATAATACGAGCGGATTGCTCGTAATACTGCCGCTGTTCATAATCTTCCTGTTCGCGCAGCGCGCGTTCGTCGAAGGAATCGAACGTTCCGGTATAGTAGGATAATAATAAAATTAAGGCGGCAGGATAACCCTGCCGCCTGATTTTGAAAAAAGGAGATGCCGGAATGAAAATCGCATACGTCGGAATAGATCTGCTCTCCGGCGCACTCAAATACCTTTCGGGAACGGATAATAAAATAATGAAGATTTTCACTTGTAAAACCGATAATTTCACCGAATTTAACACCGGAATTACCGATTTTGCAAAGGAAAACGGGATTCCCTGCACCCTGAACCGAATAACCCTCGAAGACGTCGAAAATTTGGTTTTGGGCGGCTGTAAACTTATAGTCTGCGCGGGATATTATCATAAACTCCCCGTGAGCAGGCGTGTAATGACCGTAAATATCCACCCGTCGCTCCTGCCGGAAGGCAGAGGCCCCTGGCCAATGCCTTACGATATACTGAACGATAATAAAATCGGCGGCGTAACGCTCCATAAGGTGTCGACCGAGTTCGACGAGGGCGATATCATTTTGCAGAGAAGCTTTGCGATAGAAGACGATGAAAACCTCGAAACGCTCATGCAAAAGGTAAACGCCGAACTTCCCGATATGCTTAAAGAGTTTTTGAACTCGCCCGAAGAACTCTATAATAACGCCATGCCGCAGGGAGAGGGCACGTATCTTAAAATGCCCGGAAAAGAGGAATATACCGTAACCGAAGACACGAATTTCGAACAAGCCGATAGAATTTTGAGGGCGTTTTACGGCTATGAGTGCTATTTCCGCAAAAACGGACAAAAAGACGTTTGCTTAATAAAGGCAAGGGCAAAAAAGGACCTGTCGGACTTGAAAGAAGACGAATTTTACTTCGACTTGCCCGACGGATACGTAATTTGTAAGAAAAATAACGTTTATTATGATAAATAGGTAGAAAAAATGTGGGATTTAAAGATTGTTTTAATATATTTGATAGTAATTTCGGCGGTTTCCGTCTTTATCACGGTTTTTGATAAGATAGCGGCGAAAAGGGGCATGTATAGGATCTCCGAAAGGGCGCTTCTCACCGCCGCCGCCATAGGCGGAAGCGTCGCAATGTATGTAACCATGCTCTTGATAAGACATAAGACAAAGCACGCAAAGTTTATGCTCGGAATCCCGGTCATAATCGTGCTTCAGATACTTCTTTTCGTATTTTTCCGCGATAAAATCATCAAATAAAAGGTAAAAATTTCCCGCCTTTTGAGAAATCAAAAGGCGGTATTTTTTTGCGCCCGAAAAATGAAAACAAAAAATGAATAAATTGACGAAATACGAGAAAAAATCACCAAAAAAGAGAAAAAGTGAATAAAAAGTAAAAATTAAGAATATAATTATAAACGGTTAAAAAATTATAAATAAAAGTCAAAAAAATAACAAATTTCGGAAAAAAGGTTGACAAAGGAAAAAAATTATGATAATATCTACGTTTACCGAAAACGGAAACCTAAAAAGTCCGTAAAAACCAAAAAAGGAGAATAGCTTGTTTGTGAATAAATTGATAATAAAACTGCCGGCGCTTGCAAAATGCACCGTCATATCTCTGACGGTTGCCATGCTGCTCGCCATACCCGCATTCTGCTTCTCGGAAACGTACGGAAACACGCCCGAGGAAGAGGTCAAAGCAGGTGTTGAAGCGATAGACGCCGGCCCCGTTGATATAACACTCGTAAAAAACGGCGAAACGTACAATTATACCTATTTCCCCGTCGAATGCGGCGAATTTCTGCAGTTTGCGGGCGTTGTTCTTTCAGAAACGGAAAAGGTAAGCGTGCCGGAAAACCTCATACTTTATGACGATATAGTAATAGACGTGTCCTCGGTGCAGTACGTGGAATATACCGTTCCCGAACGCATAGACTACGGATACGACATAACGGAAGTCGATACCATACCCAAAGGAACGACCAATATAATCTGCGAGGGCTCCTACGGCGAAAAAGCCGTAACCTATCTTGAAAAAAGGGTGGCGGGAGTCGTTGTAAGCAAGGAAGTCATTGCGGAAGAAGTAAAGATTCAGTCTGAAAACGGAAAAGCGGAATACGGAGTCGGCGGAACGTTTGTAACCCCCGGCGGCGACGAGCTGAAATATACGTATAAGAGATATATGGAAGCGACGGCGTACACCTATATGCCGGGCTATACCACCATGACCACGGCGACGGGCGCGACGCTCGCAAAGGGAATTGTAGCGGTCGACCCGAGGGAAATACCCATGCATACAAAGATGTATATAACGTCCGACACCGTCGATTACGGCTACGGAGTGGCGGAGGATACGGGCGGACTCATAAAGGGAAATATAGTCGATCTTGCGTATATGTCGTACACCGAATGCATTAATTTCGGCAGAAGATATATGTGGGTATATTTTCTTGAAGAATAAATTTCAAAAAAACTATTGCAATTTCGGAAAAATTGTGTTACAATACGTACAGAAGGAATATGGATGTTAAGGAGCGGCGAAACAAACCGCTCCTTACTGTTTAAGTTTTGAAAGGAAAACGGTTAAAATAAAATGGCTGAAAAAAAGAAAACGAACGTCGCTCAGCGCGTGAAAGAACTCGTCAAAGACGCGGTTAAAGAATGCGGATGCACACTGTGGGACGTGGAATTTGTAAAAGAGGGCGCAGACCGCAACCTCATCATATATATAGATAAACCGGGCGGCGTGTCCCTTACCGACTGTGAAATGGTAAACGACGCCGTTGAACCGATAATCGATAAAGAGGACCCGATAGAAGAAAGTTATTTTCTTGAAATATCTTCTCCGGGCATCGAGAGGGAATTAAAGACCCCCGAACAGATAAAGGCTTTTGCGGGAAGCAGGGTCGTAATCAAACTTTTTGCGTCGGAAAACGGAAAAAAGAATTTTACCGGAACGCTTCTGCCTTACGACGAGGAAGAAAATAAGGTTTCGATAGAGGAAAACGGGGTAAAGACGGAATTTGCGCTCAAACAGTGCGCGCAGATAAAGACCGTTTTCGATTTTTAACTTTGTAATAATTATTTGGAGGATATAAAAGGAATGAACGCAGAATTTTTCAAAGCGCTTGATATGCTTGAAAAGGAAAAGGGCATACCGAAGGACTATATGATGGAAAAGGTGGAAGCCGCGCTCTTAAGCGGTTTCAAAAAAGATAACGGATTTGCGAACGTAAGAATTGAGCTCAACCCCGAAAAGCAGGATATAAAGGTTTATAAGCAGCTTACGGTAATAGACCCCGACGCCGAGGAGGATATCCCGCTTACGGCGGACTATAATTTCGACGATTTTGACGAAAAAACCGATAAAATCATTGAAATCGAGGATACCACGCCTTACGGAGACGTTTTCGACAACGACGAGAGCGGCAATAAGCCTGCAATCATAAGAAGAAAGCACAGATTCAACGAAAAGACCGAAATTACGCTTGAAGACGCAAAAAAAATCGCTAAAAAGTATAAGATAGGCGATATCGTTGAAATCGAAATAAAACCCAAAAATTTCGGCAGAATTTCCGCCCAGACCGCAAAGCAGGTTATAATCCAGGGTATAAGAGAAGCCGAAAGAGACAGAATGGTAAAGGAATACGAGAGCAAAAAGGAAGAAATCGTAACCGTTATCGTGTCGAGAATCGACCCCATAACCGGCAACGCGCAGGTTGAACTCGGAAGAAACGAGGTAACCCTCTTCAAAAACGAGCAGATACCGGGAGAATCGTTTACCGAAGGCGACAGAATAAAGGTTTACGTAACCGTTGTCAAAAAAGAGACCAAGGGCCCGTCTATCATCCTTTCGAGAAGACATCCGGGACTCGTAAAGAGACTCTTTGAACTCGAAGTGCCTGAAATTCAGGACGGAACGGTAATAATCCACTCCATAGCAAGAGAAGCCGGCTCCAGAACCAAAATCGCCGTGTATTCGAGAGACGAAAACGTCGACCCGATAGGCGCGTGCATCGGTCCCAAGGGCATAAGAAAGAACAGCATAACAAACGAAATCAGGGGCGAAAAGATAGATATAATCAAATACAGCGAATCCCCCGAAAAGTTCATCAGAGCGGCGCTTGCGCCCGCAACCGTCGTTTCCGTAACCGAGACGGGAGACCGCTCGTGCAGAGTGCTCGTCGAGGACGACCAGCTTTCGCTCGCAATAGGAAAAGAAGGCCAGAACGCAAGACTTGCGGCACGCCTTACGGGTTACAGCAAGATAGATATAAAGAGCGTTTCGTCGGCAAGAAGCGCGGCGTTCAACGATATAATCGAGGGAAGAAACCAGGCGTCGAGCTCGTTCGGAGAAAACCTTGCTCAGGCGCTTAAATCCGCGATGAATTCCGGCGACGGCGAATAATATATCGTCGGAAGCGTATTTTTCAATTAGGAGGAAAGGCGTATAACGCCGATTTGCGAATGCCACAAAAGAAGAAAAAGATACCGGAACGCAAATGCGTCGGCTGCGGCGAAGTAAAGCCGAAAAAGGAACTCGTCAGAATCGTAAGGACGCCGGAAGGCGGGCTTCAACTCGACGAAAGCGGAAAGCTTTCGGGACGGGGCGCGTATATCTGCCCGAAGAAAGAGTGCTTTGAAAAGGCTCTCAAGGCAAAAAGAATAGAAAAAAGCCTTGAAACGACTCTTTCGCAGGAGCTCTGCGATATGATACGGGAAAAACTTTCGGAGGTAAACCATGACGACTGAAATGTTTACCGAAAAAATAAAGGGAGCAATAGGGCTTTCGATAAAAGCCGGCAAATGCGCGATAGGCACAAATGCCTGCCTTGATAAAATGAGAGCGGGCAGGGGAAAACTTCTCGTCGTCGCAAACGACGCGTCGGAAAACACAAAGGATAAACTTCTCAGCACGGCAAAGTGCTACGGAGTACCGTATTTGTTCTTTGACGCGGGCAAGGCGGAATTTGCAAAGCTTGCGGGGAAGAAGTCCGACACGGCGTCTTTTCTGATAACGGAAGACGGATTTGTGAAAATAATTGAAAAACTCGGCATTGAGATACACTTAACACACACGGAGGTGCTTAACTGATTATGGCAGAAAAATATAAGATCAGCAATTTGGCAAAAGATATAGAGAAAAAGGCGAAGGATATCGTCGAATTATTGAAAGGCATGGGAAAAGAGGGCAAGACCTCTTCGTCCGTGCTTGAAAACAACGAGATAAATATCGTGCTCGAGCATTACGTTTCGGGCAGCACCGTCGACGATATAAATAAATATCTTTACGAAAACGCCGAAAAGAAAGCCAAAGAGAAAAAGAAAGCGGCGGAAAAAGAAGCCGCTTCAAGCGCCGAAAAAGAGAAAAAAGCGGCCGCAAAGAAGCCGGAAAGCACCGAAAGCACCGAAAAATCTCAAATCAATGCCGAAAAACCGGAAATAAAGAGCAAACAGACGGAAAAAGTAAGAGAAAGCGCGAAAACTGCAGCTCCCGAAGCGCCCAAAGCGCCCGAGAGAAAGGCGTACCCGAATAAACCCGAAACGCGGACTCAGACTCAGCTTACCGATAAGCAGCTCGAAAGACAGATAAGCAAAATTCAGCGCGAAGGCGCTCAGCTTCTCAAACAGGAAGGCATAAAACAGGATATCTATCAGAAATTTGACAAAGGCGAGAGATTTGATAAGTACGCCAACGTCAAATTCACAAAAGACGGCTTTGTAAGCGAGCCGGAGAGCAGACAGGCAAAGCCGCAGCAGAAGCCGAAATACCAAAAGAATAACCAGTCGTCTTTCGGTAAAGATAAGGACGAGGACTCCCAGTCTGTACGCCAGCCGAGCCTGAAGCCGGTGTTCGATAAGGACGGCAGAATAAAGAGCAGATACGCCGGCAAGAGAATCGAAGGCGCAACTCCGAATATCGACAGCGACGGCAGAGTAAGAATAGTTGATATAAGAACGAGCGAAGTCGACCTCTCCAAATACGACGAAAAACTCGATAACCTTGCCGATATGATAGGAACCGAAGGCTCCTCCAAGCAGGGCAAGAAAAAGAACGCCCAGGGCGGAATCCAGAGAGGCGTCGGCGGCAGAATAAGCCGCAACGAATCCGCAGCGCGCGATACCATGGCGCAGATGCCGTTCGTCAAGGGCAAAAAACAGAAGAAAAAAGGACAGCAGACCGCACCCGTTGAACCCGCAAAGAAGTTTACGGGTCCCATAACGCTGCCCGAAGATATAATGATAAGCGACCTTGCCGCAAAACTGAAAATCACGACGGGCGAGGTAATAAAGAGACTCATCTCCATGGGACTCGGCATGGACCAGGTCGGCGCGAATAAAATCGTCGACTACGATACAGCATACCTTCTCGCGGATGAACTCGGTATTGCGGCAGAAAAGGAAGTCGTAGTGTCGATAGAAGAAAAACAGTTCGCCGACGAAGAAGCGAACGCCGAGGAGAACTTAGAGCCCAGAAGCCCCGTAGTTGTTGTAATGGGACACGTCGACCACGGTAAGACGTCGCTGCTTGACGCGATAAGAAACACAAACGTAACGGCAGGCGAAGCAGGCGGTATTACACAGCATATAGGCGCTTATAAGGTTAAAATAAATAACAGGGATATAACGTTCCTCGATACGCCCGGACACGAGGCGTTCACCGCCATGAGAGCAAGAGGCGCCATGGCGACGGATATCGCAATACTCGTGGTTGCGGCTGACGACGGAATCATGCCTCAGACGGTCGAGGCGATAAACCACGCGAAAGCGGCGGGCGTTTCGATTATAGTCGCAATCAATAAGATAGATAAAGTCGGCGCAAACGTTGAAGCCGTAAAGCAGGCGCTTACCGCGTACGACCTCGTTCCCGAGGAATGGGGCGGAGATACGATATGCGTGCCGGTATCCGCGCTTAAAAAGCAGGGTATCGAAGACCTGCTCGAAATGGTGCTGCTCGTTGCCGATATGAAGGAACTCAAAGCAAACTATAAGTGCCCCGCAAGAGGCATCGTCATAGAAGCAAAACTCGATAAGGGCCGCGGCCCCGTCGCAACCGTGCTCATTCAGGCGGGCATACTCCATAGAGGAGATATGGTCATAGCCGGCACCGCGATAGGCAGAGTAAGGGCGATGACCGACTATAACGGCAAAGTCATAAAAGAAGCGGGACCGTCAACGCCGGTTGAAATCACGGGACTTTCGGAAGTACCCGAGGGCGGCGACGAAATGAGAACCGTTGCCAACGAAAAGATGGCAAAGGAACTTATCGAAAAGAGAAAGACCGAAGCAAAAGAAGAGGTATTCAAGGCAAACGCAAAAGTATCTCTCGACGCACTGTTCAGCCAGTTAAGCGAAGGCGCAAAGGAACTTGCCATAATCGTAAAGGCGGACGTTCAGGGCTCCGCGGAAGCGGTAAAGTCTTCGCTTGAAAAGATTTCGAGCGAAGAAGTCAAGGTCAAGGTAATACATTCGGCAGTCGGCGGAATTACCGAAGGCGACGTAATGCTTGCGTCGGCGTCGAACGCTATTATCGTCGGATTTAACGTAAGACCTGATAAAAACGCGATAGATACCGCCGAAGCGCAGAAGGTCGATATAAGAACGTATAGAGTAATCTATGAATGTATCGAAGAAATCACCGCGGCAATCAACGGAATGCTCGAGCCGGAATTCAAAGAAACGGTGCTCGGACACGCGGAAGTCAGAAAGACTATACACGTGCCGGGTATAGGCTTTGTTGCGGGCTCATATATCCAGGACGGCAAGATAACGAGAAATTCGCAGATAAGAGTCATCCGCGACGGCGTTGTGATTTATGAAGATAAGATAAGCTCTTTAAAGAGATTCAAGGACGACGTGAGGGAAGTTGCAAGCGGCTACGAATGCGGTATCGCGCTCGAACGCTTCAACGATATAAAGGAACTCGATATCCTTGAAGCCTTCATAATGGAAGAAGTAAAAAGAGAAGTAAAATAAAAAAGGGAAAATAGCCCGGAAGGAGAAAAGATGCCGTCAAAAAGACCGCATTTTCACATAAACAGAGTAAACGAAGACATATCGAGGGAACTTACGTATATTTTAAGAGAAGTAAAGGACCCGAGAGTTGCAAATAACTTTGTAAGCGTAACGAAAACGGAAACCACGCCCGATTTAAAATACTGTAAGGTCTATTACAGCCACATGAGCGGCATAGACAAGGAAGTAAAGGCGGGACTGTACTCCGCGATGGGATTCATCAAAAAGGAACTTTCGTCGAGGATAAATCTTCGTAACACGCCCGAAATTACGTTTGTAAAAGACGCGGGACTTGCGCACGGGGCAAGGATTTCCGAGCTTTTAAAGGAGATAGAGTCGGAATCCGTCGGGGAGAAATCAGCCGAAAATACCCCCGAAAACCCGTAAAAAAACAGCGTAAAAAAACGTAAAAATCAATAAAAAAGAGGTGCTTTTCGTGAAAAAAACAGGAAATTTTGTCAACGTAATTCTTGTAGTTTTGACGGGGGCACTTTTTGTTTTGATGCTCTTTCTTTCCGGCCGCTATATTGATATGCGCGTGAACGGAATAAGCTCGTCGTACCCGAAAATGCCCGAAAACGATAAATGGGTGCTTTCAAACGAGGAGTACGATACCAGATTCAACGCGCTGACGCTCATTTCGCCCGAATTCGAGGGCTTCAGACTTCAGAACGGAACTATGCTCGCAAGCGCATACGACGCAAACGCGAGAAAAGGAATTTCGGACCTGCTTGTAAAATACCTGACGGTGCTCCTCCCGGAAAAGCCGGAGAGCGTTATATTCGAAAACGCGGATAAAAGGGCGGAATTCATTGAAAGTATAACGTCGTCGGGAAGATATATCTACGCATCGTTATATAACGAACTGCCGTCGGCGGCTATACTGCCGTGCATACTCGGCAACGAAAAGAAAGAAAATATATCCGAAAGCGTTTTTATAAAAAACGTGTTTATTTTGCCGGATGACGAGGGAAATGCGTACGCATTGTGCTTCGATAACGACGGAAACTGCAAAAAATACTCTTTGTCCGAACCCGTGGCGTATGACGACTCGGAACTTGCGGCATATACTGATGTGAGGGGCTTTGTCAGCTTCGAATTTATAAAATCCGATAAACCGGCAGCGGTTTTCAGCAAATCCTTCGACGTGTCTCCGCCCGTGCTTTCGAAAACGTCCGATTTCTACAATTATTCCGTCTATGACGCGAATACCGCAAACTTGATGCGCGTCTTCGACTTCAACCCCAATATGATAAAGAGCATAAAATCGGCGGATAAGACCACAAGCTACGTCTATGACGGAAAAGAACTGTATATAGACCCAAAAAACACAAAAATAACGTATTACGGCTACGACAGCGGAATACACCTGTCCAGATTCTTAAAATACAACCCAAAGGAAACGCAGTATTCCTTTGCCGATAAGGTGCTTTCCGTAAAATACCTCGTAAACTCCCTTGACAGACACGTCGCCGGCGCCGACGCCATGCCGTCGCTTTTGTACGTTACCGAAAAAAGCGGAAAAATAGTTTTCGCGCTTAAATATATGTTTGACGGAATCCCGCTGCTCGACGGAAACCCCGATATACTCGTCGAAATAAGCGGAAATTATGTAAACAAAGTCGATATAAACGCCATATATTGCAGTAAAACCGAAGAGACGAAGCCCGTACTGCCGCAGAATAAGGCGAACGCGCTGTTTGAAGGCGAAAATTACGACGGTTACGGCGCGCTCTACGTGCGCGAAAGCGGAACGAATCTGCTGAAATTCGTGTGGACGGCGAGAAAGGACGGTAAAAATGAGTATTAAAAGAGTATGCATTTTTATGATAGCGGCTTTTCTGATTCTCGACGCCTTTTTGCTCTACATTTATTTCGACGGCAGGGATAAAATGCTCAATATCTCGTCGAAAAGAATTGACGACGTTGCGGAATATTTTACGAATAACGGCGTAAAAATAGATAAGAAAACCATAGAAAGCAGAATCCCGGATAATCTCATATATACTTTTTTGAACGACAATAACGCAAGCTCTCCCGAAATTTTTGCAAAAAAACTTGCGGATTCTCTCGGAGAGAATACCGCTTACGGATTTGTCGAAACGCCCGACGGCGTTGTCTATACCTTTTCGGATAAAGACGGAAACGTAAAGGCAAGTTTCAAGCTGTCGTCCGACGGCTTTACCGTCGAATACGGCAAGGAGGGCTTCGATAAGGATTCTGTCGAAAACTTCGATTTCGACGAAATGAAAGAAGAAAAGACGGGGCTCGACGCCTCGCAGAAAGAAACGGCGGAAAAATTCATAAAGTGCCTTTCTTCAAAATCAAAACCGCAGTTCGATATATACGGAGTATATGAGACTGCGCCTTATACGGTCATCTGCGCGTCTCAGACGGCCGACGGTAAAACCCCGCTTGAGGGCTTTTACCTCAATATGGTTGAAAAAGACGGGGAGATAGTTTACGCATGCGGCAAAATAATCTGCGACGATTTCAAGGAATCTTACAGCGAAAAACTGCTCGACTCCATAAACGCGCTGCGCCGCGTGGATATAGACTCCGCAAAGGAAATTCTGTCCCAGAAAATCATATACGTTTTAAGATATTCCGACAGCGGAGTGTATTACCTCATTCCGACATGGAAAATCATATATATTGATATATCGGGACAACAAAATATACAATATGTTGATGCAATTTTGGAATAGTTCACAAAAATGTAATAGTTCCATAATATACTGTTATTAATTATTGAGTATGATATAAGAGGTTATAAAGAGAAATATAAACGGAGGCAAGCATAAATGGAGAAAATTGTCATAAAAGGCAATAAGCCATTGCATGGCAGCATAGAAGTCAGCGGAATGAAGAATGCTGCCGTGGCAATTGTTTTCGGAACAATTCTGGCGGAAGGAAAATGTACGCTCGGAAATATCCCCATGATAAGCGACATATCCGACGCGTTTGATATACTTACATCGGTTGGAGCCGTAATAAAGAGAATAGATAAGACCACATATGAAATAGATACCACAAGAATAAAGCCGTGTTCGGCGCCGTACGACCTTGTAAAGAAGATGAGGGCGTCGTACTATATACTCGGCGCGGAGCTCGGCAGATTCGGCAGAGCAAGGGCGGCGTATCCGGGAGGATGCGACATAGGTTTACGCCCGATTGACCAGCATATAAAGGGATTCCGCGCACTCGGCGCAGACGTCGACGCGACGAACCCCGGAGGATACGTAAACATAACGACGGAAGACGGAAAACTCTACGGAGACTCCGTTTATCTCGATATAGTTTCGGTAGGAGCTACCATAAATATTATGCTTGCGGCGTGCAAGGCGGAAGGAACGACGGTTATCGACAACGCGGCAAGAGAACCGCACGTCGTTGACCTTGCAAACTTCTTAAACTCCTGCGGAGCCGATATATCCGGCGCCGGTACCGAAATGATAAAAATCAGAGGCGTAAATAAACTGCACGGAGTGCATTACGATATAATCCCCGATATGATAGAGGCGGGAACTTATATGGTGGCGGCGGCAGCGACAAAAGGCGAGCTGACGGTTACCAACGTAATTCCGCGACACCTTGAGACCGTAACGGCAAAACTGCTTGAAATGGGCGCCGAGGTCGAGGAATACGACGATTCCGTAAGAGTGCGCGGAGAGGGAATGGAAATAAAGGGCACCTACGTTAAAACGGCGCCTTACCCCGGATTTCCGACCGATATGAACCCGCAGATGGGCGCGCTTATGGCGATAGCGGGCGGTCAGTCCATGATAAGAGAGGGCGTATGGGATAACAGATTCAAATACGTCGACGAACTCATCCGCATGGGCGCGGATATAAAGAGCGACTCGAAATCCGCAACGTTCACCGGCGTTAAAACGCTTCACGGAGCGCCTGTCAGCGCATGCGACCTGCGCGCGGGAGCGGCTCTGATTATCGCGGGACTTTCCGCAAACGGAAAGACGGAAATTGACAATATTTACCACATTCAAAGAGGTTATGAGGACATAGTCGGCAAACTTAAAAACGTCGGAGCGGATATCGAACTCAAATACGTTCCCGACGAAGCGTCGGCCCTCAATAACGTGGGATAAAAATGTAAAAATAAAGTGCTTCCGTATCTGCGGAAGCATTTTTAATATCAAAAAAATGTTGAATAATGAAAAAATGTGTGTTATTATAAAGAAAAATAACGCTTTTTTGTATTTTGACGTATAAAGGAGATATCACGATGGCAAAATTCTGTGTAAACTGCGGTTCACCTTTGGAGCCCGACGTAAAATTCTGTAAAAACTGCGGCGCGCCCGTAGAGCAGACCGACGAAAAAAACGCGGCTCCCAAACCTCAGCCGGCACCGCAGGCACCTCAAATGCAGACTCAACAGGCGCCTTATCAGATGCCGCAGGGGCAGTACAGACCGCAGACGGGATATCAGCGCGTCTCGCAGCAACAGCAGACGCCGCAGTACAGACCGCCGATGCCTACGTATCAACAGCCGCAGGGACAGTACAGACCGCAGCAGATGCCGTATCAGCAGCAGTTCAGGCCTCAGACGCCTCCGCAGTACAGACCGCCGATGCCTCAGCAGATGCCGCAGCAGAAGGGCGGACACGGCGGATGCCTTACGATAATCATAATATGCGTGCTTATATTAATCGGATCGGTTCTTTATATGGGCTTCCGCGACGGCGGCTGGTTCAGACCGGGCGGCTGGTTCGGAAAGACGGAAACGGTAAAGACGGTTGCGGCAAATTACATAGGCAGTATGTAACAGTGAAGATTTAATGTTGCATTTTGCGGAATTTAATGATATAATGTATTTAACCTATAGAGAGCGCGTGAGAGACAAGCTCGATGACCGCGCAGCAACCTGCTTTAAGGTAAGGTGCTAATGCTTGAATGATGGGGCTTTTTGATACGTACACAGGCAGTCTCATCAGACGATGGGACTGTTTTTTTGCGCTTTTTATGGGGTTTTCTTATAGAAAGCGCGATTTTTTTTGAGGAAAATCAAAAATTACAAAGGAGAAATAACTATGGGAAAAGGAACAGACTTGTTTATGCAAAATCCGTATTGGAAAGAAATTTACGACAACGCGCCGAGCGAAGAACTGAAAAAATACTACCGTATCAGCTTTGATTTTTTCTCGTTTTCAGAGGTTGACAAAGAACAGCAAAAACATGCGAAAGGGGAACTTGAAAAAATCTTTCTCTCGAAGGAGGACGTAAAATATTTAATGAGCGCTGCGGGCAGTAATATTGCAAAGATGTACTATCATAAAATTTTGAAGTTTTTTTCCGCCGAAAACGGAAAAACGGGCGTCCCCGCGTCAATGCTGATAGGCGAAATCCGCAATCCGTACTATAATAGCGGGAAAAAATAGCCGATAGAAAATAGTTTTCAAAATAAATCCGCTTTTCATGTAGAAAACAGAAAAAAACCGGCAAGAATCCTTGCCGGTTTTGACGTTTTTTATTGATGAAATTGTCCGTCGGGGCTCCCTGTGCGCCCGCAGGCGCTCCTTTTTGTTTAAAATACAGTTAAAGTTTCTCCGTG
>JAGDBE010000220.1 GCA_017959195.1 Clostridia bacterium
CGACGAAAACGGCTCGGACAACGTATTGTATCTTCCGTACAGTACGGCAGGCAGATTTTTGGCAAGGACGGCGAATATAAGCACCTATATTTTCGTCGCAAATACCGAGGAAAAAATAGACGACGCGAAAAGGCTGATAAAGGACAGACTTTACAAGACTTTCAGAAACGACGACCTGTACGCAGTCATAAGCAATTCGGAAATTCTGGATTCCATGAACGAAATGATAGGAATAATCGTAAGCGTGCTTGCGGGAATTGCCGCAATATCCCTTGTCGTAGGCGGTATCGGAATTATGAACATAATGCTCGTTTCGGTAACCGAAAGAACGAGAGAGATAGGAATAAGAAAGGCGCTCGGCGCAAAGGGAAGACATATAAAGCTTCAGTTTGTGATTGAGGCGGGAACCACGAGCGCGATAGGCGGAGTAATAGGAATAGGACTCGGAGTGATGGCGGCAAGGGCGGCGTCAATGCTTATCGAGGATTTTACGGCAGTACCCACGGCATTTGCCGTGATTCTGTCATTCGGAATATCGGTGGCGGTGGGCATAATTTTCGGATACCTGCCCGCTCGCAAAGCGGCAAAACTCAATCCGATCGAGTCGCTCAGACACGAATAACAAAGATAGAAACGAAAGGAAAAACACGAATGAAAAGAATAACTGCAGCAGCCCTCATTCTGTCGCTTATAATGACTGTTTTTGCGCTTAAAGCGTTTTGCGCTCCGAAGGTAAGCGTAAGCGACGACGAAAAAGCGCAGGTAATGAGGCTTCTTGAAATAATGAACGGCGACGAAAACGGAGACCTTAACCTCGAAAACGACGTTACGAGAGCGGAATTCGTAAACATGGCGGTATGCGCTTCAAGCGAAAAGAACAATACGCCCAAAAACATGTCCGTCTCGGTGTTCCCCGACGTAACTGCGTCGCACTGGGCGGCGGGATACGTGTCGGTTGCGATAAAGAGCGGAATTGTAAACGGTTATCTCGACGGAACGTTTAAACCCGAGAATAACGTAAAGCTCGAAGAGGCGGTAAACATCATTTTAAAGCTTCTCGGCTATACGACCGACGACTTCAAGGGCAACTACCCCGATTCCCAGCTTGAAAAATACGAGTCGATAGGTCTTGATAAGGATATCAACGCAAAAAAAGGCGAAACGCTCACAAGACTTGAATGTATGAAGCTCATATACAATATGCTCTGCACCGAAACGAAGCAGGGAGGCGTTTACGGCAGAAATCTCGGCGTAAACGTCGATTCCGACGGCAAAGTGGACTACCTTTCGCTTCTGAACGCGAATATGACGGGTCCCTATGTCAATATGCAAAGCAACTTTACCGAAAAAATCGAATTTCCGCTTGACGAAAATAGCAGTATTTACAGAGACGGCAAACTTTCGGATGAAAAAAGCGTTAAGGACTACGACGTGTATTATTACTGTAAGAACATAAAAACCGTGTGGTTTTACAGCGATAAAGCGTTCGGAAAAATAGATTCTGTTTTGCCGTCAAAAGACGTGCCGGAATCGTTAAAGGTCGGAAACGCATCATACGCGCTCCTGCCGGGCGCCGCAAAGAAGGTATCTTTCGTCGGCGATATAGATAAAGACGACTACGTTATGATTTTGCTCGACAAGGACGGCAAGGCGGCGGACGTTTACAAAGCCGACTACGAAATGTATCTTGAATACTCAGACGAAAAAGAGGATATGCTTTCGGCGGTAAACGAGACGCTGAGCGACCCCATAGTGTTTACAACCCTTTCCGAACTTAAAGAAAAGGTGCCTTTCGATATAAACGGAGCCGAAATAATATGCAATTCCGCAAATATCGGCGTAAATCAGATTGAAGAAAACGACGTGGTTTACTATTCAAAGGCGTTCAATACGCTGTGGGTTTACAGGGAAAAGGCGTCGGGCGTATGCACGGCGGTAAATCCCAATAAGGAAAGCCCTTCGTCGGTAGTTGTGGGAGGAAATAATTATAACCTCTCGACAGACGCGGTAAAATATAAGTTCTCGAATTACGGAACGCTCAACTCCGAAATGCTCGTAACCCTCATTCTGGGAAAAGACGGAAGCGTGGTTGACGCGTACGAAGCGGGACTTGACATAATCGGAGACGAATATAACGACGTTTCCTACGCGCTCGTCGTTTCGTCAACCCTCAAAGGCCCGTACATCGTCGGCGAAGACGGAAAACTGCCTGCCGATACGGGTATAGACGTAAATACCGCTAAAATATATAAAGGAAACGGAAACGCGTCCAAAGCGGAGATAAAGAAGTATAACGTTTATTACTACTCCAAACTGCTGAACGCCGTATGGCTTTACGACGAGACGGTGAGCGGCACGATAGAGGATATAACCCCCAAATCCCAGCCGACAAGCGTAAAAATCGCGGGCAAGAATTATTCGCTCTCCACTTCAAAGGCGTAGTTCGACTTCTCGAGCCTCGGAACTTATAAGGTGGGAGATAGAGTAACGGCGCTTCTCGATAAGGACGGAAACATAGCCGGCACGACGGAAATAGGAAGTATAGATGCCGACACGGTGGGCATAGTGCTTGAAAACGGCAAGAGCGAGTATTACGACGCAGACGGAAGAAAATATTCAACCGACAGCATAAAGATTTACGCGCTGAACGGCGAAACATATACGTTTGAGGGCTATTCATCCGCAAAAGTCGGCGATATAGTCAGAGTATCCGCCGGTAAGGAGAAAAACGTAATAAATAACGAAAATCCTCCCAAAAACGCGTCGGCGGCAAAAGACGTAATTAATGCCGTAAAAGAAGGAAAATTCGCGTCCGACGCAAAGATTATCGAAAACTACCGCGGCGAGCTTTACGGCAGGGTCGAGATAAGCGAAATAAGCGGCAAAACCCTCGATTATTCCGTAATACTCTTTTACGAGCTCGCCTCCGACGGCAGCGTAAAGAGCCTGATACTCGATAACTATACGGGAAATCTGTTCGAATACGGATACCTTTTCGACAATGAGTCGACGGACAGCATGACGGGAAAAACAACGCATACCTATACGTATATGCTCGACGACAATATTGAATATAACTATACGCCGAAAGGCACTATTTTCGTGTCAAGCGGCGCTGCTAAGTTCACAGTAAAGAACGGCAGCGTTTCCAAGGTCGAAAATATGAAGTCGAGCATCGAAATTCATAATATTTCGGGCGATACGGCGTATACCGAAAAGGGCGAAAAATATCAGATATCCGATAACGTCAGGGTTTATTCCGTCTCCGGCGCAAAGGTAAAACCGATAGACTATAAGGAAGTTTTAAGCGGAGAATACGCGCACATGACGGGATATTACGATAAAAGCGCCGAAAAAGGCGGAAAAATAAGGGTAATAATCGTATTCTGAAAAGCATAAAAATAAAACCCCGCGGGATGTTTAATCCCGCGGGGTTTTGTATGTCAACGCATTATTTTTTCGTAACGCCGTCGCCGTATATGGTGAGCCAGTCGTTTTTCATGGAAACGGGAACCCAGTCGAATTCTTCACATAGGTCATACATTTTTTCCGCTTTTTCAACGTTTCCGTTTTCACGCTCGGTGTCGTCGCAGCAAAGCATAAACGCAAGGCTCGGATACTCGTTTGCACTCGTCGCGTATTCCGCCATGCTTGCGTCTCCCGTGCTGTTGCCGAATGAAAGCACCGGCTGAACGCCGATTTCCTGCGCGATAACCGAAACCTTGTTCATCTTAAGATTCTTTACGACAAATTCGCCTCCGAGGACGAGCTTGTCGCTGTCGGCGTAAACGTAATTCAGTCCATCGGTCTTTCCCTGATTCGGCGTAACGAGCGTTTCGTCCGAACCGATAATCTGTCCCATCGGAACGCCGAGCGGCGAATCGTAAACTATGCCGCGCACGATAAAGCGGTCGGTACCGCTTACAACGTATACCGTAAAGCCGTTTTCCTTTAAGTATTCAACGACCTGAAGCATGGGCTTATACCAGCCCTCTCCGCGCGTCATGCCGGTGTAACTCGGCATCGGAAGTTTTTTGAATTCCTGGATGTAGTCGTTGAATTCCTTTATCGTCATGCCCGCAAAAGCACTTGCGACAGCTTTTCCGTGGTCCACCTCAAGTCCCGAGAACGACGCTCCCGTCGTGTTCTGATCGACGATTTTGTTTGCAACCTCGCGCTCGAAATCGCTCGCCTTGTCTTTGTAGTCCTCGTCCTCCAAAACGCGGTAAACGAGCAGCGTGTAATCAAAATAATTCGGGTCTGTCTCGCAGAAAAGCGTGCCGTCGAGGTCAAAAACGGCAATGCGGTTTTCAACCGGTATGTATCCGCCGCCGCCCTCCGTTGTCGCCTCTTCCACAAACGATATAAGTTTGTTTTTCGATTCGGCGTTTTCGGCCCATAAGGACAGCGCGTCGGCTTGCGCAGTTAAATCTTCTTGCGCCTCATCTTTCTCATCATCTTTTACGGCTTCCTTTACGTCCTCTTTAACGTCCACGGCTTTCCCGGTCTCGTCAGACGAAGCGGAAGCGGCGGGAATGGGATGCCAGCCTATTCCGAGCGCGTAAAGCGTTGAGACGATAACAAGAAGCGAAAGGGCGATAATTGCGGTTAATTTCCACTTTTGCGTTGCATTCATTTTTATTTTTCCTCCGGTTTTTGATTATTTCGTTGTGTATTCGGATATGTTAAACGGTTTTAAAAAGACCGCTTTTTGCGGCGGGAAGCGTGTAAAAAAGCCTTACCTTACGTTCAGTATTTCTCCCGTGTAGATTACGTGGTAGTCGCCGTCCCTGTACCATTTGCCCGCCGTGTCGGGAGATGTGTTTTCGGGAGTCATTTCCGTTTTGAAAATAACTCTGCATTCGAAAACGGCGCAGTTTTCAATTCCGGGAACGCTTATTTTTTCGGAGTCGGTGAGATTAAGCGAACATTCCTTTATCTTGTCAAAATCCCTGCCCGACTTGCTTCCGCAGAAGGCGAGGGCGCTTCTGTAAGACGCGTCGCGCGGAAAACATACCGTAAATTCGGGGTTTTTTTCCAGAAACTCTTTCGTGTATCTCGAATTTCTTATCATCGCCGAAAAAGCCGGCTTTCCGCAGGCGATTCCGAAATGACCCCAGCCAATCGTCATCGTGTTTACTTTTTCTCCATCCGATACAACAATGAACGCACCGTATTTTTCAAGTCTTTCAAGCATCTCGCCCGCATTTTCCAAATATTTCATATCTTTACCTCCGTAAAACAATTTTTCGCATATTTATACTTGATTTTTTTGATTTACCGTGTTATAATCAAGGTGTCCGGGGTTAAAGTAAGGCACCCCTCGACACTTTTTTGATTGAGTGAGTGAGTAGTTTGTAAGTTGTCGCTCACTCACTTTTTTATGTACTTTTCTTTACTTTCTCTCACGAGAGAAAAGAACGTAAAATCGTTCTCCCTTTGCGATGAAAATATCAAATTTGCTGTATGTTCGCACAAAATATAACCAAAAACACTATTAAGGTTTCAGCTC
>JAGDBE010000221.1 GCA_017959195.1 Clostridia bacterium
CGCCGTCTTTTTCGGAAATGTCTTCGCCGGCGTTGATTGCACATGCGCGTGAAGCCATGGTTATCGCCTCCGCAACCGTTACGTTGCCTTCGGGTTCAAAAAGTCCGTTTCCCGTTCCGTTCATCAATCCCAGTTCAAACGTATTTTTTACAGTTTCCGCATACCATGCGTTTTCATTTACGTCTGAAAACTGTCCTTCGGCGTAGTAAAGCGTCTTTTCAAATCCTGAAGCAAATGCGTTCAGTGAAAGAAGCAAAGCAAGCGCGCCGCCGATAATAAGCGTTTTTTTCATTTTTTGTCCTCCGACTTTGCGTTAAAGTCATGATGTGATTACTTCTTTTGCAAGTTTTATGCTCTTCATTAAGTCAAACGAGAATATTACCGCTTCCGACACCTCCTTTTTTGTGATATCCTTTACTGCCTTACAGTAGAATTTAAGTTGATTTGCATATCTTTTTACAAGTATTTCCTCAGCGTTATCGCCCGACACCCTGTCGGTCTTGAAGTCGATTACCGCAAAGTTTCCGTCTTCCATTTCGATAAAGCAGTCTATAACTCCCTGAATCAGCACGAATTCATCTTTTCCGACTTCGGAAGGCAGTCCCTCTATCACTTCGCCCGGCTTTGCAAGGAGATTAAAGCGCCTTTCTCTGTAAATCTTCCTTGCCTTTTTGATTTTTCCGTACAAATCCGATTTAAAGAAGTCTTCAAGCTTTGATATATCGAGAAGTTCCTTCTGTTTTTCGGTAATAAAACCGTCTTCGCAGAGTTTTTCCGCCTGCTTTTCGCAGCCGTCCTTTTCACACTCGGCATAATTTGCAAACTGCATGAACATATGCATTGCCGTGCCTTTTTCGGCAGACGCTGACGTCTTTTCGCCGCTTGCGTATTCGGGTTTTGTGATGAGTTTTCTTTCCGACTGCGTGAGTTGTGCCGCCTCGTCGTAATCGATAAGCCCGTTTTTAAGAAGCGAGACCGTAACTTTCGGCGGAACGGCGGCTATCCTGTTTACCGCGTTTATGCGCTTTTCCAGAACGTCCTTTACGGCTTTTAACATTTCTTTATCCGCAGAATCCGCTTTTTCTTCGTCTTTTTCGACTGTTTTTTCCTTTTTTACGTCGTTTTTTGAAACGGGGCCGAACGTCCTTACTGATATTTCAAAAAATCCGTAATTTTTGCCGTTTTCGGGCAATTCGCCGTAATCGTTTGCGAAAGAAACAAGCGTCTCTTCGTCGGAAAACGCGGAAAGAATCCAGTCGAGCTGGCTTTTGCAGTTTTCCTGCGGCTTTTTCCGATCTTTTACCGTCTTTTCAAAGTTATTTACCGCCGACGTTATGATAAGTCGCTCCTTTGCCCTCGTAAGCGCGACGTACATGAGTCTTTTTGCTTCAAGAAGCTCGTCGCGGTGCAGATATTCGGCAAAAAGGTTTTTGAAAGGCGTTGCGACCTTATAGTTTCCGCTGCTTCCCGGAACCGACTCTATGCCGTCGATGTTTTTGAGGTCGAATCCGATGCCCGATTTATCCTTTTTATCGAGATAGATGAGTTTGTCCGACGGTTTTGTAAACGCCCTCTCGGCGCCGAAAACGAAGCACACGGGGAATTCAAGCCCCTTCGACTTATGCACCGTCATTATCTTTATTCTGTCGGCGTCGTCGGCATTACAGCTCTTGACGTTGTCGGAACTTTTCATGGGTTCGAGATATTCAAGAAACGACGAAAGTCCCTTGAACACGGTTTTATCGTAGCTTCTTGCTATTTCGTACAGTTTGAGAAGATTTTTCTTTCGCACTTCCTTGCTGTCGTTTACGCCGTTTTCATAGTCCTTCGACGTGCATATGCTCATAATATCCGTCTTTGAATAAAGGGTTTTAATAAAATCAGAGACCGAAGAGGACCTTGAAAGCTTGCGCAAAAGCGAAAGTTTTTCGCAGAATTCCGCAATTTTCGATTTTAATTCCTCGTTTTCGCCGTTTTCCCCATATTCCCTTACGGCGTGGAAAAAACTGCCGTCTTTGGTTTTATTTCTTATTTTTGCAAGCTCGTTGTCGTCAAAGCCGCCCGCCTTGCTTCTCATAAAGCCTGCAATGCAGACGTCCCTTTCGGGATTATCTACGGCACCAAGAATATTCAGCGCAATATTCACTTCCCTGCGGTCAAAGAAGTTTTCGCCCTTTTCGCATGACACGGGGATATTCTTATCGCTGAAATATTTTTCCAAAAACCTTGCGTCAACCCATCTCTGCGTGAGTATCGCCATATCCTCGTATTTATAAGGTTTTCCCGCGGCGCCGAGTATATTTTCGTTGTTATACAGGCCGCAGATTTCGTTATATATAGCCTCCGCCTGCATTCTTATCCTTTCGGAAGCGTCCGCTTTTTCTTCGGTGCTTTTGCATATTAAAAGTTTAACGGGAGAATCCTCTTTTTTCGTCTCTTCGACTTTGGCGTAAGTGAGATGTTCGTCTGAGCCGTATTCCCCGGGCATAACCTTTTCAAAAAGCGCGTTTGTAAAGGTAATTATATTCTCCGCACATCTGAAATTGTCGTTCATGAATATTTTCTGCCTCGACGAGCCGTCGCCAAAACTTCCGAATTCCTCTTTATAGCCGTTAAAAATATCGGGACGCGCTCCGCGGAAGCCGTAGATACTCTGTTTTGAGTCGCCGACCATAAATCTGTTGCATTCGTTTCCGTTCCCGTCCTTTTTGGTTAAGGCGCGGAAAATCATGTCCTGTATGCGGTTCGTGTCCTGATATTCGTCTATGTATATTTCGGTAAAAGCATTCTGCAGGGTTTTTGCTTTTCCGCTTTCCACCTTCAGCTCCTCGTCGTCGTACAAAATTTCAAGAGTCAGTTTTTCGACGTCGGCGAAGTCCAGAATTCCGTATTCCTTCTTCTCCTTCATAAAACGTTCGTCGAATTCGAACATTATGTCGGAAAGCTCTTTTGCAAGGTTTGCGCAGTCCTTAGCGCATTTTTTCAAAAGCTCCGTCCGGGCGGCAAGAGAGTTGTTTTTTACTTCATTTATTATGCTTCGCGCAGCCGAACACTTATCGTAAATTGCTTTCGCAAGGCTTTGGTCGGTCGCTTTTTTAATGCTTACCGCCTTTGCCTGATTCAGATTTGCGAGGCTGTAGCAGAAGTCGTCGTATGCGGAATAAAGGCTCGAAAGAAGAATGTTTATTCTTTCGGACTCGTTATCAAGCGCGGGCATGAGTATTTTTACGAGTTCCCCGTCTGCTTCGCAAGCGGATTTTGCTTCGTTTATGAGGTCTTTGGCATATCCGAGTTTTTCTGAAACGTGTTCCTGAAACGCACGTCCGTAGCGTGTTGCAAAAATCTCGTCCTTTTGGCATATTTCGTCGTATATTCCGCACGCGTTTTCGAAAAATTTCTTTACGTTTGCGTTATTCGATATCTTGATATAGAGGTCCTTTAAGCTCTTCAAAAACGCACTGTCGCTCTTTTTATCGCTCAGCACCTCGTAAAGCGGCAGAAAATACTCGTGTCCCTCTTCAAGACGCATTCTCTCCTCTATTATCTCCGTGAAAATCCTTTCGATGATGACCGCCGTCTCGTTTTCGTCGGCAATTCTCGTTTTGGGCGATATTCCGAGCTTCTGGAAGTTCTCTTTGACGAGGTCGTAGCAAAAAGCGTCTATCGTGCAGATTTTCGCCTGCGGCAGAAGCGCCAGATTCTTTATGATATTCTCGGTTTTGCCGCCTTCCTCGCTCTTTTTTACAAGAGAGGTCCTTATTCTGTCGGAAAGCTCCTTCGCCGCGGCTTTGGTGAAGGTTACGACGAGAAATTCCGTAATTTCCGCACCCGTTTTATCGTCGAGGAGTTTTGATATTATTCTGTCGGTGAGCACTCTTGTCTTTCCGCTTCCCGCACCGGCTGCGACTATCAAAGAGCAGTTTTCGGCGTCAATGGTATTTTGCTGCGCTCTCGTATATTCCATATCAAAACCTCCTTTTAAATATATTCCTTCATTTAAATTATACTTTCTTTTTCATTCCGTGTCAACAAAAAAAGAACGGCGTAAAACCGTTCCCTTTTTTTACCTTTTTTACAGTCTTTCGAGCGATTTATTCAAAAACGCCCGCATTTTTGCGCTTTTCGGGTTGTCGAACACTTCGTCGGGCGTTCCCTCTTCCTCGATTCTGCCGTCGGCGATGAACATTATTCTGTCCGACACGTTTCTTGCAAAACCGAGCTCGTGGGTTACGATTATCATCGTTCTGTCGGCGCTTTTGAGTTCCTTTATAACCCGAAGCACCTCGCCCGTAAGTTCGGGGTCGAGCGCGCTCGTCGGTTCGTCAAAGCAAAGCACTTCTGGGTTCAAGGACAGCGCCCTTGCTATCGCAACTCTCTGCTGCTGACCGCCCGAAAGCTCGCAGGGGTAAGATTCCGCCTTTTCGGTAAGTCCTACGTTTTTTAAAAGCTCGTATGCCTGCTCTTTTATCTGCTCTTTGGTCATTCCGTCCTTTTTCTTGCTCTTTTCAATAAGTTCCTTTGCGAGCATGAGGTTTTCAAGCACGGTATACTGCGGAAACAGGTTGAACGACTGGAAAACGAG
>JAGDBE010000222.1 GCA_017959195.1 Clostridia bacterium
GGTGTTCCAGAAGCTAACATTTCTCTTAAGAATTTAACTAATAAAACTATTGATTACTGTGAAGTTAAATTTACATGCTATGATGCACATAACAAAGTAACTACCGATTATCCGAGTTTGTATAATGGCACATTTAAGGGTTATTCAAACGACAATATTAATCCATATGGAAAAGTCACTTGGGCTTGGACTCTTTATAGTAACGAAAAAACATTTAGCATTGGAAACATTTATATGGTATTTATCAGGTACACAGATGGTACGACTTGGTCTCGATAGTTAAAAAAATCAATTATTTGTGAAATCTAAAAATAAACACGGCTTTAATACCCCCCCCTCTCATCCGCAAGATGAGAGGGATTTTTATAAATTTTCTGTAAAAAAGCAAAAAAAGGCGCATTTTTTGTTGCTTTTTTAACGGTTTTATAGTATAATAATAACCGATTTTTAGCAAAAGAGGTGTGTTTTCGATGAAAAAGGCAATTGTTTTCATTATCGCCGCGCTGATGCTGCTTTCTCTTGCCGCATGCGAGAAAAACGAGACGCAGAGCGACGACATCGTCATTCTTTTT
Organism: Clostridia bacterium; assembly: GCA_017959195.1. Taxonomy (GTDB): domain Bacteria; phylum Bacillota; class Clostridia; order Oscillospirales; family CAG-382; genus UMGS882. Next base: position 573 of record JAGDBE010000222.1, read on the forward strand.
ACAAACGATATCCACTGCGGTATCGAAGACGGCGTTACCCTTGCGGGTGTCGCCTATTACAATAATCTCATGAAGGAAAAAACCGATTACGTAACGCTCGTTGACTGCGGCGACGCTGTCCAGGGCTCGTATCTCGGCTCCGTTTCAAAGGGCGAGGTCGTTATCGACGCCATGAACGCCGTCGGCTACGATTTCGCGGTTATCGGAAACCATGAGTTTGACTACGGTGTAGACGTATTAAAAGGGCTTATCTCACAGGCGGACGCAGAATATCTTTCCTGCAACATAACCTACAGCGGAAGCGGTGAAGACTGGCTTGCCGACTTAAAACCGTATGCGATTAAAGAATACGGCAAAACAAAAGTCGCCTTTATCGGCATCGGCTGTCCTCTGACGATAGACCACTCGACTCCGACGTTCTTCCAGGAAGACGGCAAATTCGTTTACAGCTTCTCAAAGGAAAACGACGGAAAAACGCTGTTCGACACGGTGCAGAAGGTCGTTGACGAAGCAAGAGCCGAAGGCGTTGACTACGTTATAGCGCTTGCGCACCTCGGAAACCTCGAAGAATACGCGCCCTACGACTCGGCGAGCGTAATTGCCAACACAACCGGCATAGACGCCGTTCTCGACGCACATTCGCACACCGTTTACACGGCTTATTTCGTTGAAAACAAGGACGGGGAAGACGTTATCTGCGCGCAGACCGGCACAAAGCTTGAAAATCTCGGCCAGCTCGTAATTTCGCCCGACGGAATAATGACCGTTTCGATGATTTACGACATAAACAAGCAGGACGAAGAGGTTCTCGGCAAAATAAACGACGCGATCTCAAAGTACAGCGAACTTCTTAATGAAAAGGTTGCGGAGTCTGACACGACTCTTTCGATAAACGACGCAAACGGCATACGCGCCATCAGAAACAGAGAGACCGCGGTCGGCGACCTCTGCGCAGACGCTTACCGCGCCATAGCCGGCACCGACATTGCTTACGTCAACGGCGGCGGCATAAGAGACGACATTCCCGAAGGCGACATAACCTATGCCGACATCATTTCCGTCCACCCGTTCGGCAACACGCTCTGCGCAGTTGAAGTTACCGGCGCGGAGGTTCTGGATATGCTCGAATACTTCGTCGCAAACTGCGTTCCCGAGACGGTTGACTTTTCGACCGGCTGGGCAGTCGGCGAGAGCGGCTCGTACCCGAACGTGTCGGGCATAAAGTTCACGGTTGACACGACTATTCCCTCAAGCGTCGTAATGGACGAAAACGAGATGCTTTTATCCGTTGACGGCGAGAGAAGGGTTTCCGACGTATACGTCCTCGAGGGTGAGGAATACGTTCCGATAGACCCCGAAAAGACTTATACGCTCGCATCGCACAACTATATGATTATAAACGGCGGCTGCGGAATGCAACACATGCTTGCTGACCACAACATTATACTTGACAACTCGCAGCCCGACTACGAGGTGCTCATAGACTACATAACGAACGTGCTCCACGGCGACCTTTCGGCGTACAAGGACATGGAAAACAGAATCACGTTCATAAGATAAAGGAGAAAACAATGGCTGAATTGCTCGAAATACTGATGATAGTGAGCTTCGGCGTATCGTGGCCGATAAATCTCAGAAAGCTCATAAAAGCGAAAAGCACAAAAGGCGTAAGTCTTGCGTTTTATTTCCTCGTATTTTTCGGATACTGCGCCGGAATAGCGTCGAAATTCATTAACGAGTCGTACATGGCGAACTTTGCGTCGAAATGGTACGTTCTGGTATTCTATTTCTTCAACCTCATCGTTGTCGGGCTGAATATAATAGTGTATTTCAGAAACAAATCGATTGAGGAAAAAGCGAAATAAAAGTAAAATCCCTTGCGGTTTCGCAAGGGATTTTTATTAACCTATAAA
>JAGDBE010000223.1 GCA_017959195.1 Clostridia bacterium
ATAGCTGAAATCGGAAAGCAGAATATCTACGTCTTCAAAGATTTCCTTATTCATGAATCTTAACTGGAATTCTATGTTTTCAAGTCTGTCCTTCGCTTTCGCGAGGTTTTCGGAATTGTCGGCAAAGACGGATATGTCGTTTTCGGTAAATCCGCTCGGAATGTCGAGTTCGCGTGCGGAAATCACCGTCTTATAAAGTTCGTTTAGCGCCATAAGCGCTTTCTGCGTCTTTATTTCGGAAATTCCTATATTTATTTCATCCTCTATTTCAAGGAAGCTCTCCCTGTAATCCGAAAGAATCGAAATTATCTTATCTATAACGTCAAAGCCCTTTTCAAGTCTTTCGTCGGTTTTAACATTTTTGCGCACTGCGAAAAGCGGGTGTCTGCTGACGGGCTCGTACTTTTCAAGTCCCGCGTCTTTGAGCGCCTTTTCCGCTTCGACGATGAGTTCTTCCGCAATTCCGAACATGTCGTTCAGCGCGTTTTCGCCTTCAAACGCCTTTTTATCCGTTTCCAGAACGGCTTCGTTCTCTATTCCGGTATTCGCGCCGATATACGATTCGGCGGCGTCGGAAAGGGACATTCCGAACTCGTTCGCAGACGAAATAACAGAGTCTGAATAGTCTGAAAGCGCCTTTTTCGTGCTCTTATAATCGTCGGGAATCTTGCGAAGTCTGTTTAATGTATATTCTCTGCCTACTTCGTCGATTTTTTCTCTCATTCGTGAAACAATCTCTTCGGAAGACGTGCTTTCGGGCTTCAGAACGAGCGCCGAAAGTCCGAGTTCTTTAAGATTATTCTCGGTTTCCGACACAAATCCTTCGTCGGAGGAAACTAAAAGCGTCTTTTTGCCCGCAAACGCGTTATAAGCAATCTTGTCCGACGCAATTGCGATTTTCGACGAAACGTCTCCGTCTCCCGAAACGACAAGCGAATCGGACGATAAAAGTTTTTCTTCAAGCAGGTTATCCACGTAATGCGAAAAGACGTATTCGCGCGCCGGTTCTTCATATTTTGCAAGCGTTTTTCCCGAAAGATATGCGTTTACAAGGCCGCTGTTCAAATATTTTTTGCCGTAAGCTTTAATATTCCGCCACAGATAAACAGGCGAAAAGTCCGCGTTTACAAGCGCCGCTTCCCTTACGACTTCCGTCTTTGAAAAAATCTTTTCGAGCGACGGCTTATTTTTAAGTATGAGTCTTTCGACGTAAGACGCGGCGTCATATGCGTTCTTTACAGCGCTTGCGTCGACCTCTCCGCTTGATATGTACGACAGCAGAAGCGGATTCATTATCGGCTCTTTATCGGTGATTTTAAGCTTATAACTGCCTTCAAGTTCAAGTTCCGCCTTTACAAAGCACAGAGGAATAAATCTCGTCTCTCCCGAGTCCTTTTTCGTCGCCCTTACAAATCCGCAAACAACGTATGTGCGGTAATTTTTGCCCGCGGCAAATGTCATTTTGGAAATTTTATTATGGAACGGGTTTTCGTAAAGGGCGCAGGTTACGTAGTTATTATTTGAAATGCGGTTTCTGAAATAGTTGTATTTCTCGCTTACCGCCGCAAGCTCCGCCTTATTATACGCGATTTTCTTTACGTCTTTGAGCGCAAAAGAACAGAATCCGTCGGCAAGTCCCGAATACACGTCGATTTTTTCGTTGATTTCAAGCGGGTGCACGAAAATTCCCTCGTTTTCCCCTATGCCGCAAAGCGTTTCGTATTTGCCGATAACAGGCAGCACGTCGAATGAGAGGTAGTCGCCTTCAAGCAGTTTGAATTCCTTTGTATTTTCAAGTCCGACGTACACGTCGCCGAGCGCTTCCCTCGCTGACGTAAACTTTATTTTGCCCACGTCGAGCGGTTTTACCGCGTGCGCGTTCTTAACGCCGGATTTTCTGCATGCGAGCACGTCGAGAGACAGCATTATTTCGGTTTCAGGTCTTGAAATATAATTGTAAACCGCCTCTTTTGCGAGCATTACGTCTATGTTCTGCGCCGACGAAAGAATTGCGGGGTCAAACAGCAGTATCTCGTTATTTGCCATTTCCGAAAGGATTTTCGTCTTGCTCTCGGATACCGCGGTTGCATTTTCGGAATAGAATCTCACTCCACAGAAGACGTTTGTTATTCCCGCCGTGTTTTTAACGAAAACTATCTCGCCCGGAAGCAAAAAGCGTTCCATGCACGAAACGAATATGACCGCAAGCTCAAGCGGCGTGCAGACAACCGTTCCGTCGAGAAGCGATACGTCGGAAACGTTTACGGTCTGCTTCTTTTCGGGACTGTATGACTCCCTTTTCGCGCAGATTACGTTTCTGCTTCTCATGTTCTTAACGATATTTCTTACGTTTTCAACTACAGTTTCGTATGCGGGAAATCTTCCGCTCGGCTTTACGTTTTCGGTAATCGCCTTTATAAACTTGCTGTCGGGCGTACAAAAAGCGCACAGCGTTTCGGGATGAATTTCCGTTCCGTTCCAGACGTTTTTGGGCAGCACGCTTATTGCCGAATCCGCAAAATATTCGGTTCCGTCAACCTTTATTACCGCTTTTACGGCGCAGTTCGTGCTGCTGTCTGTACTTTTAAGGAAATCGTAGTTTATATCAAAATCCTTGTAGTCAAAGCGAATCAGAAGCGAGTGATTGTCCTTCTTTGCAAAAAGGAGCGTTTCGATATCGTAAAACGTCTTTTCATCATACGAAAAAACAGTTTTTCCCTTATATTCGCATGAAAGTGCGACCGAAAGGTTGAATTTTCCCGACGGCAGATCGCTTATTATTACCGCGTCAACAGGGCATATTTCCGAAAGCGCACACGCCATCGAATATATACCCGAAGTTTCGATATATATATTGGGTTTTATATTGCTGTAAGCCTTATTCATCTCGTACTCCTCATGCATATAATAATTCAATATATAGATATTCAATATAATAATAACATTTTTTAATCCTTTTTGCAAGACATATTTACAATTATTACTTGACATTTTTTCCCATTTTCCATGTACTTTTCTGACACAAGAAAAGTACCAAAAGAGTGCGGGCTTTCTCGCAGAAAGCCCGGGAAAGACAATTATTTCATTTTTCCTGTATGTTCGCACCGAATAAATAAGGTATCAGCTCTCTTTGGTTACTTTCTCTCCCCTGAGAGAAAGTAACGAG
>JAGDBE010000224.1 GCA_017959195.1 Clostridia bacterium
CGTCGCAGCCCACAAGATATGTGCACGAACCGGGCATTCTGCGCATATGCTCGGCGTAAAGGCTCTCTTCAAAAAGCGGACAGTGAAAAGCAAGGACCATAGGCAGCCCTTTTTTTGCCTCGCGTTTAAGCCGCCACAGATGCCAGTCTTCAAACTGATAATAGGCGTTGTCTATTCCTATTAAGTTAATGCCGCCGACGGTGCGGGTATTCCAGAACATGGGAACGCCGAGTCCGTAACCCATCTGCATATAGCTGTTCATGCGGTAGGCATTGTCCTCCCACGCTTCGCCGACATACTGCGAATATTCGTGATTTCCGGCAATAAAGAAGATTTTTTCGTCTTTGAGTATCTCTCGCGCTTTTTCGACATTCGGCCTGGATACAAAATCAATCAGATCGCCCGTATGGACAAGCAGATCACAGTTTTTATGCGCATAGGCAATATGCTCTTCGAGATATTTTTCCTTGTTCGGATTTCCGAGACGGTTTGCAAGGGCGCGTTTTTTTTCGTCGTCGCGTTCGTCGGCAAGCGCGATATGCGTATCGGTGACGTGCATGATTTTTAAAGGACGTTCAAGACCGATTTTCACGGTTGTTTTATCAAGCGTCATATAAGAATCCTCACGCTAAAGCGCATAATGTTTAATCGAGAAAATCTTTCAGCCGTTTGCTTCTTGACGGATGGCGGAGTTTTCTGAGCGCCTTTGCCTCAATCTGTCTTATACGTTCACGCGTTACGTTAAATTCCTTGCCTACTTCTTCGAGAGTTCTCGTTCTGCCGTCTTCAAGTCCGAATCTGAGACTTAAAACGCGTGCTTCTCTGTCGCTGAGTGTTTTGAGAACTTCGTTAAGCTCTTCTTTGAGCATCGTCTGAGACGCAACGTCGCTGGGCGACGGGATATCCTTGTCTTCAACGAAATCTCCGAGATGGCTGTCCTCCTCTTCACCGACGGGTGATTCGAGGGAGACGGGCTCCTGAGCAACTTTCATTATTTCGCGCACTTTGTCGATATTCATATTAAGCTCTTTTGCAAGCTCTTCCGCATTGGGCTGACGGCCGAGCTCCTGAACGAGAGCGCGTTCGGCTTTTGTGAGTCTGCCTATCGTTTCAACCATGTGAACGGGGATGCGTATCGTCCTTGCCTGGTCCGCAATGGCTCTCGTTATCGCCTGGCGTATCCACCATGTGGCGTATGTGGAGAATTTGTAGCCCTTGTTTGCGTCGAATTTGTCAACCGCCTTTATAAGACCGAGGTTGCCTTCCTGAATCAGGTCAAGAAAGAGAAGTCCGCGGCCGACGTATCTTTTTGCTATAGATACAACGAGACGAAGGTTTGCTTCGTTGAGGCGTTTTTTTGCGCTTGCGTCACCGTCGGATATTCTTTGCGCCAGATCGGCTTCTTCCTCGGGTGTAAGAAGAGCGACGCGGCCTATTTCGTGAAGATATATCTTTACGGGGTCGTCAATTGTGATGCCTTCCGACTGGAGCAAGACCTCCATATCCTCGGGGTCTATCGGCAGAGAATTGGCCTCTTCTTCAATGCTTTTTAAGTCGTTTAAATCATCGATGGAAAACGGTTCCTCAATTTCAACGCCCGAATTGCGGAATTCATCGATAATCACATTTATCTGATCGGCTGTAAAATCGTGTTTTTCAAGCTCTTCCACGATATCGCTGCGCAAAAGCGAGCCCTTTTCCTTGCCCTGTTCGAGCAGCTCGCGTATTATCGCCTTTTTGTCTGCCGTATTGCCGGGATTGCTTTCATTGCTGTTGTTTTCCATTTTATTTCCCTTTCTTTTTCAAATCTTCGAGATATTGCTGAAATCCTGCGTCGGATATTTCTCCGGCGGTTTCTTTTTTCTTTTTTTCGGCTTTCAGGCGTTCCGCTACCGCCTGAACTTCCTCTCCGTCAACGCTGAATGCTCCGACTTCCGTAATATAGCCCATTAAAACGCCGACTTCGTCGGGTTCAAACAGTGACGAAAGCATCAGGTGCGGTTGAGACGACGGATTTTCTCTGAGCTTTTCGCATAAAACCGTATAAACACGGCGGTTGAAATCGGTAAGGAAGTCGTCGGGGGAGATGAGTTTTTCTATCTCGTCAAGCTTTTGCGGAAAATTAAGGATAAGAGATATAACATCGCCCTCCGCCCTTGAAACGGATATGTTTTTTCTTGAAAGATAGCCGCTTCCCGTGCCGGAAAGCGCTGTATAAACCTTCTTTTCCTCGTTCTTTTTTTCTTCCGCAGCTTTACGGCGGACGAGAGTATCAAGCTCTGCGGTGAGGTTTTCTTTGGTCAGCCCCGTTTCGCGCGCTATCTTATCTATATATACCTCGCGTTCAACACGGTTTTTAATGCCCGCTATAACTCCGAGGTATTCCCTAACGCAAGCCGCTTTTTCACTGTCGATTTCAAGATTGTATTTAAACGATATCTCGCCGAGTTTGTATTCGATATCGTTTGCCGAACCGTCCAGAAGCGCGCGGAACTTTTCCGCGCCGTAGGCCTTGATGAATTCATCGGGGTCCTTGCCGCCTGTAACGGTTACTACCTTCACATCGAGGTCTACATTTTTCAGGATTTCTATCGCGCGTCGAGTTGCGTTCTTCCCTGCGGCGTCGCTGTCGTAACATATGATGATTTTATCCGTAAACCGCTTCATAAGCCGCGCCTGAGCAGGCGTAAGAGCTGTTCCGAGCGTTGCAACGGCTGAATTAAAGCCTGCCTGATGAAGAGCTATAACATCCATATACCCTTCAACAAGAATCAGTGCGCCGAGCTTATTTGTCCGTGCATAATTGATTGCGTAAAGGTTTTCGCCTTTACGGAACACCAGATTCTCGGGCGAGTTGAGGTATTTTGCGGGGTCATCGGCAAGCGTCCGTCCGCCGAAACCGATAATGTTGTTTCTGTAATCTATTATAGGAAACATTACCCTGTTGCGGAATTTATCGAAAATACGGGTTCTGGAGGCGGTATCTTTGCCGGACTGTTCGGAAACGGAAACGAGACCTGCGGATTTAAGGTCGTTATCGCTGTATCCCTGCGAATGCATATATTTTATCAGTGAATCCCAGCTTTCGGGGGCATATCCCAGACCGAATCTGACTATCGACTGAGGCGTAAGCGCTCGTTTCTGCAAATATTCAAGCCCCGGTTTACCCTCTTCGGACATAAGAGTGTCGTGGAAGTAGCGGGCGGCGACACGGTTCATTTCAAAAATCTTTTTTCTCAGCGAACTTATTTCACTGTCTATCGCGGTGGTTTTCGGCACGTGCAGCCCGACGCTGTCCGCAAGAAAATGCACCGCTTCGGGGTAAGTGAGGTTTTCGGACTTCATGATAAAGGTTATTACGTCTCCGCCGGCATGACATCCGAA
>JAGDBE010000225.1 GCA_017959195.1 Clostridia bacterium
ATTACGACGATTCAACGGGGCAAAGCTCGGTTGGCGCAGTATTAAACGATGCGGCGGTTGCGGCGTTCAAAAAGATAAAAAACGTTAAGGCGGTAACGCCGACGATGTATCTCGGTTCCGCAAGGCTCGTTTCGGGCAATAAGGTTCTGATGTGGTCGCAGATAAGGGCGATTGACCCCGAAGCAATGAAATACTTTGAGGAGTTTGAAAACCTTAAATTCGGCACATTGCTTCCCGTTATTGACGAAGACGAAAAAACTGTTGACATCGTTTTGGGATACAACGTTCCCTACAGCTTCTACAACCCGAAAAAGAAGGGCGATCAGGAGTCCATCTGGAACGAATGGTACAGCGGAGAAGGAGAAGACCCGAGAGAGCTTAGGATAGACCCGCAAAAAGATCAGATTAAGCTGACTTTTAATATGGAATACGGCGAAGCTCCGAATATAGACCTCTCGCTTGAATCTACGGAAGTAGTTCCGATGAAGCGGACGAAATTTTATAATCTTAACGTTGTGGGTTATCTTGATTTCGACCCGGATTACACTACGAATGACTATATTTATATTTCGATAGACGATTACAAGTATCTGCAGGCGGAATACAACGCTTATCAGAAACAGAACGGCGGAGGCGGCGGATACTATTATGAAGAAGCGACCACCTCAAACGGAGAAATGCAGTATTCCACCGTATACGTTAAAGCGAACACCATGAACGACGTTTCGGCGATACAGAAAGAGATAGAAGAGATGGGGTATTCAACGTCAAGCTTTATGTCTTACGTTGAACCTCTTCAGAAAAAGATAGAAAACGACCAGTTTCTGTTTCTTGCAATCGGCTGTATAGCGTTTCTCGTTGCGGCGCTGAACATAATAAACACGATGCTTATGTCCACATACGAAAGAACACGTGAAATAGGCATAATGAAAGTATTGGGCTGTAAAATAAGCGATATACGCAATCTGTTTCTTCTTGAAGCGGGACTTATGGGCTTTTGCGGAGGCGTAATAGGCGTGCCGTTAAGCTATCTTGTATCGTTTATAATAAACTACATGCAGGCGGCGCAGTCGACGGGAGAAGTGGGATATTATTACGACCCCACTCTCGTTTCGCAGGGGTCTTCGATAATTCCGCTCTGGCTTTGCCTTGCGGCAATACTGTTTTCTTCGCTCGTAGGATTTGTATCGGGGCTTTATCCGTCAATCAGAGCAATGAAGCTTTCTGCGCTCGAAGCGATAAAGAACGAATAGAAAAGGCGTTCAAGCCATAAAAAATTCAAACTTTCCTACTTGAAATATTCTTTCGAGTATGCTATAATAACTATAATTGCAATCAAAGTCGAAAGGGAGGTTGAAGTCATGAAGGAAGGAATCCATCCCAAATATGAGGATACCGTTATAAAGTGCGTATGCGGAAACGAAATACCCACCCGTTCCACCAAAAAAGATATCCACGTTGAAATTTGTTCTAAATGTCATCCGTTCTTTACCGGCAAACAGAAGCTGGTTGACACGGGCGGACGTGTAGACAGATTCAAGAAGAAATTCAATCTTCAGTAATCAGATAACTTTCAGCGAATATATCGCCAACGTATAAGCGTTGGCGATTTTTTCCTTATACGGAAATAAAATACGCTTAAATCGACAAATATTCAAACAATTGTCAAACACAAATCTTGACAAATCAGGCAGAAAACTGTAGTATATAAGTTAATATATTATTTAATTATTTGCGTTCGGTTAAGCTTCTTTTTGTATAATGAACGCGATAAGGAGAGAATAAATGAAAAATCTGCTTGCCAATTTTAAAAAAAGCAATTTTAAATATCTTAACGTTAACGAAGACGACGACAGTTCGGTACTTTTCACCAAAGAAGACGGCGTCTCGCTGATTCCCGACGAGAAGTCGACTTTTTTCTGCGATCCCAACGGAAAAAAGAACCGCGCAAACGCCGTATTTATGTATTCGGAGCTCGAAGGCGATTTTATCGTAAGAGCTCACGTAGATCACGATTTTATATATACGGGCGACGCGGCGGGCATAATGATGCGCATTGACGACGAAAACTGGGCAAAGCTCGGTTTTGAAAAGTCCGAAACGGGTACCCATTCGCTTATCAGCTCGATAACTCATGACGGGTGGTCGGACCGCGCAATCGGTGAGACGTATCAGTGGGACAACGTGCGTTTGTATTTTGTAAGAAAAGGCAACACTTTCGGAATGTATTATTCCGCAGACGACAAGCATAAAAGGCTCGTGCGTTATTTCCGTTTTAACGCTCCCGAAAAAATACAGGTCGGAATGATGGCACAGTCCCCCAACGGAGAGGGCGACGCCGTAATGAACTTCTATACGTTTGAAGTGGAACATATTTCCGTTGAAAGCATTGAAGCCGGCGCGCTTGACAATTACAGCTGACAAAAACACATTAAAATTTCAGGATAAGGAGAGATAAAATGGACAATTCAAAACTCGCGGATCTTCTTTTCCCGCATATTGACAAAACAGCGGATTATTACGAAGAAAAATATCCGCCGAGAAATCTGCCCG
>JAGDBE010000226.1 GCA_017959195.1 Clostridia bacterium
ATATCCCTCAAGCGCCGCTTTTCCCGTATCTCCCGACGTTGCGACGAGTATGAGCGCCGTCTTTTGCTCTCCCGTCTTTTCGAGCGCCTTTGACAGCAGCTTCGGCATAATCTGAAGCGCCATGTCCTTAAAAGCACATGTCGGTCCGTGCCACAGTTCGAGCATTCTTACGCCGTCTTTCAAAGGCGAAATCTTTGTGTTATATCCGTCAAAAGTGTAGTTATACGCCATATCCGCGCACGAAAGGAGTTCTTGTTCGGTATAGTCGGTCAGAAACAGCGACAGCACCTTTGCCGCCCTCTCGTAATATTTAAGTCCGCAGAGGTCTTTTATAAAACCGCCGTCAATCTGCGGTATGTTTTCGGGCATATACAGTCCGCCGTCGTCGGCAAGCCCCCTGATTATGACTTGCGACGCCGTTTTTTCGTTTTCTTTTGTTTTTGCTCTCGTGCTGAAATAGTTCATCTTTTTGTTTTCCGTCCTTTTTGTGCAAATTAAAGGTTTTTCATAAAGAAATTATACGCGTTGTTATAGAAAAGGTCGTCAATTAACTCTTTTTTCGCGCCGTTGTTTTCGAGATACTCCGCAAGAAGCGCAACCTTCGACGCTTTTTCAAGCCCCTTGAGCGCGGGAACGCCGTCGAAATCCGAGCCGAGGCAGATATTTTTGTCGCTGCCCTTTTCTATAAAGTGAATTATGTGTTTTACAACCGTATCATAGACGAATTCCTTGCTGTACTCGCTTTTTTCCTTTTCCGCAAAGACTTTTGCGAGGTGGTTTTTCGAAAAATCAACGCCGACGACGCCGCCTTTTGAAATAACGGTCCTAAGCTGCGTGTCCGCAAGGTTTCTCGGGTGTGCGCAGACGGTAAAGGAGTTTGAGTGGGATGCCAGAAACGGCTTTTCAGCCACGTTTGCGAAGTCCCAGAAGCTCTTTTCCGACATGTGCGACACGTCGATTATGATTCCCTGCTTTTCGCATTCCTTTACGACCTCGTAGCCGAAATCGGTAAGTCCGCTTTCGGTGTCGTATGCGCCGCAGACGGCGTTTTCGCCGCCCCATGCAAGCGTCAGTATGCGCACGCCGTATTCTCTTAAAATCGCAAGTCTTGACAAGTCCTTTTCGATGAGCCGCGCGCCCTCGACCGCCGGGATGATTTTTAGTCTTCCGTCTTCCTCCGCAAGCGTTTTCGCGTCGGTGCAGAGCACGGCTTTATCGGAGTTTTCCGCTATTTCATTCTGCAGGTAGTTGAAAATCTCGAAGAAGTCGCCGTAAACCTGCGATTCCTCCTTGTTATTGTTCGACCATATTGCGAACACCTGCGCCTTTTTCTCGTATCCTTCAAGGCTTTCCAGATCGAGCGCGAGGTTATTCCGCAAAAGACCTTCTTTTCTGCGGTACATTTCGTACGCGGTATCGCAGTGCAAATCAAAATAATTCATAACAAAAATCAGTCTTTCTCAAATATTAATCAAAACGCGTTTTCTATGTATTTTATCTTGTTTTTTTCGTCGAACGGGCTGACGCTTGCGACGTCGAAGCGTATATTCAAATCCGAAATATAGCCGGTCCCGGCGTATTCCGCCAAAAACTCGTCCGCCGCCGCCCTTATTCTCTTTCTTTTTTCGGAATTTACCGCCTTTGCCTGCGTTTCTCCCTCTTTGCGCAGTTTTACCTCGGTAAATACTATTTTCGACTCTTTTTCGGAGATTATATCTATCTCTCCGTGTTTTCCGACGTAGTTGCGGCAGATCACGCGGTAACCCCTGCTTTTCAAGTATTTTTCAACGAGGTTTTCGCCTTTTTCGCCCTTTTCTCTGCTGCTCTTTCCAATGCGAATCATTTTTTGTTTTCTCGGCTTTCGAAATATTTTTTGAAAAAGCTCTCTCTGTGCTCCCTGCAAAGTCCGTATTTTTCCACCGCCGCGTAGTGCTCCTTTGTGCCGTAGCCCTTATGCTTTGCGAAGTTGTATTCGGGATATTCCTTGTCGAGATATTCTACGCAGTATCTGTCCCTCTCGGTCTTTGCAAGAATAGATGCGGCCGCAACCGACGGGCATTTTGCGTCGCCGCCCACGACGGTAACAGACGGAATGATTATATTTTTATTCGCGTTTCCGTCGATAACCGCAAATTCCGCCTTTTTGTCAAGTCCCGCTATCGCCCTGTTCATCGCAAGCAGCGCGGCGTTTAAGATGTTTATTTTCTCGATCTCGTCTTTTTCGGCGTACGCCACGCAATAGGAAAGCGCGTATTTTTTTATGCTTTCCGCGAGCTTTTCCCGCTTTTTTTCGCTGAGTTTTTTTGAGTCGTCGAGGTCCTTTAATTCCTCTATGTCGCACGCGTTTTCGGGGAGTATCACCGCAGAAGCGTAAACCCTTCCCGCAAGCGGGCCTCTGCCCGCCTCGTCGACTCCGCAGACATTTTCGCTCTTTATATTTTTGTCTTTATACAGTGATTTTTCAAAATCAAACGTCATATCAGAACAGACTCTCCTGGTCGTCTTTGCCCACTCCCGTGCCGGCGCTCGGCAGTTTGCCTTTTCTGAATTTGGAGTACGCCTTCATCTCCTCTGTGCCGTCGTCGGAAAATTCCTTTACGCTCTCGACCTTATGCCCTTTTTTGAGCGTAAATACCGTTGCGCCCGAAGAGGTTCTCGTTACCTTTTTGGTGAGCTGGGACGAGTTCAGTATGATATATTTGCCCGCCG
>JAGDBE010000227.1 GCA_017959195.1 Clostridia bacterium
ACCGCCAAAAACAAGGTGCGCCTGCTTCCGGCGCTTAACATCCCGTATGACGCGCTTAATAAAGCAGTCGACGTTATAAAACGCGCGTGCGCGGATTAAAGAGGTGTATTTATGTTAAATGCTTCAATCAAAAAAGTTCTCGTAATCGGCAGCGGACCCATCGTTATAGGTCAGGCGGCGGAATTCGACTACGCGGGCACGCAGGCGTGCAAAATTTTAAAGCAGCAGGGCGTGGAAATCGTTCTCGTAAACTCAAATCCCGCAACGATAATGACCGACCGCGAGATGGCCGACGAAATATATCTTGAACCGCTGACTCTCGAGACGGTAAAGAGAATTATAAAGAAGGAAAAACCCGATTCCATGCTCGCAACCCTCGGCGGACAGACGGGGCTTACGCTCGCAATGGAGCTCGACAAGACGGGATTCTTAGGGGAAAACGGCGTAAAACTCATCGGCACAAACGTCGACAGTATAAATAAGGCGGAAGACAGACAGCTTTTCAAGGACTCCATGGAGAAAATCGGAGTGCCGACGATAGCGTCGGACACCGCAGAAAACGTCGAAGACGCCATAAAAATCGCAAATAAAATCGGTTATCCCGTAATTATCCGTCCCGCGTTTACGCTCGGCGGCGGAGGCGGAGGAGTCGCATATTCCGACGAGGAAATGAAAATCGCCGCCGAAACGGGACTCGATACCTCGCCTATAAGGCAGATTCTCGTCGAAAAATATATTTTCGGCTGGGAGGAAATAGAGTTTGAGGCCATGCGCGACTCCGACGGAAACGCGATAATCGTGTGCAGTATGGAAAACGTGGACCCCGTAGGCATCCATACCGGCGACTCGATAGTCGTCGCTCCCGCGCTCACGCTTCCCGAAAAGGATATGGAAATGCTTCGGCAGGCATCTCTTGATATCGTAAATTCGCTGAATATCGTCGGCGGCTGCAACTGCCAGTTTGCATACGACCCCGCCACGTCTGAATACTACGTAATTGAGATAAACCCGCGCGTATCGCGTTCCTCGGCGCTCGCTTCAAAGGCGACGGGTTACCCGATAGCGAAGGTTACGGCGATGATAGCGCTGGGATACAAACTGCACGAAATAAAATTCGATAAAAATGCTGTCGGCTCAGCCGCAACAGAGCCGAACGTAGATTACATCGTACTCAAATACCCGAGATGGCCGTTCGACAAGTTCACGAACACGAGCCGCAGGCTCGGCACGCAGATGAAGGCGACGGGCGAGGTTATGGCAATCGGCGCAAGCGTTGAAGAAGCGCTTATGAAAGCCGTCCGCGGCGCCGAAATAGGTCAGGAAACCCTGAACCGCACTTCAAAAAGCGGAAAACCGCTTGAAGAGCGCATAAAGCGCGTAAACGACGTGCGCATTTTCACCGTTTTCGAGGCAATAAAGGCGGGCTATTCGGTGGAAAAACTGTACGAAATCACGAAAATCAACCCGTTTTTCATAGAAAAACTCAAAAATCTCGCCGATTTTGAAAATTCCCTCAAAGACGCTCCCGTCTTCACGAAAGAAGCTTACTTGCAGGGCAAAAAGTTCGGCTACACCGACAAGGCGCTTGCCGAAATAAGCGGAAAAGAGCTTCCCGACAAGCTTTATGCAAAATTCAAGGCGGTAGATACGTGTTTGGGCGCTTTCGGCCCCGCGGCGTACTATTATTCGTACTACGACGGACAAAATTCGGGCGAAAACAAGGAGAGCATACACGAAAACAGGATTCTCGTTCTCGGCTCGGGACCTATCCGCATAGGCCAGGGCATAGAATTCGACTACAGCTCGGTAAAGTGCGTGGAAGTGCTTAAAAAGCTCGGTTATGAAGTTATAATCATAAATAACAACCCCGAAACCGTATCGACGGACTACGATATAGGCAACCGCCTCTATTTCGAGCCGGTAACAAAAGAAGACGTCAAAAACGTCATAAACACCGAAAAACCCTTCGGCGTCGTGGTCGCATTCGGCGGTCAGACGGCGATAAAACTCGCTCAGTACCTTGAAGAAAACGGAATAAAAATCCTCGGCACGTCGGCACAAGGCATAGACCTTGCGGAAGACCGCGAAAAGTTCGACGCGTTCCTCGAATCGATAGGAATGACGCGCCCGAAGGCGGTTGCGGTTTACACGACGGAAGAGGCGCTCGTCGCGGCGAAAATCCTCGGTTATCCCGTACTGCTGCGCCCGTCGTACGTTATAGGCGGTCAGGGCATGAGCGTTGCGCGCTCGTCCGACGAGGTAAAGACCTATATGAACATCATTCTTTCGGGCGACATCGCAAACTCGGTGCTCGTCGACAAATACATGCCCGGCAAGGAGCTTGAGGTCGACTGCATTTCCGACGGAAAAAGCGTGCTTATCCCCGGAATTATGGAGCACATTGAGCGCGCCGGCGTTCATTCGGGCGACTCGATAGCGGTTTATCCGCCTTACAACCTCACCGAATCAATGAAGTCGCAGATATGCAAGGCGTCAATAGAACTTGCCCGCGGAATAGGCACAAAGGGTATCGTCAACATACAGTATCTCATTCAGGAAAACAAGCTCTACGTAATAGAAGTCAATCCCAGGGCGAGCAGGACCGTGCCTTACATCAGCAAGGTTACCGGCATTCCCATGATAGAGCTTGCAAGCCGCATAATGATGGGCGAAACGCTCGAAGAGCTCGGATATTCCGAGGGCCTTGCCGACTACGCGAAATACTACGCGGTGAAGGTGCCGGTATTCAGCTTTGAAAAGATATACGACGCAAACTCGATTCTCGGTCCGGAAATGAAGTCGACCGGCGAGGTGCTTGGTATCGGACGCACCAAAACGGAAGCTCTCTACAAAGGTCTTACCGCAAGCGGAATCGACGTGCGCAAGCTCGCGTCGCGCGAAAAACAGGGCATACTCATTTCCGTCGAGGACTACGACTATTCCGACGCGATTTTCCTTGCCGAAAAGTTCACCGACCTTGGAATAAAACTCTACGCAACGCCCGACACGGCAAAGGCGATACGCGCGCGCGGCATGGACGTAACTACCGCTCACAACGTCTGGGAAAACGACGATATTTACAACCTTTTGAACAACGGCGACGTAAATTATCTCGTATATACGGGCGCTGTAATGGACTCGTCGGTCGGCGATTTCAGGCTTCTCCACAGAAGGACCATGGAGCTCGGAATACCCTGCATGACGAGCATTGACACGGCAACGGCGCTCGCCGACGTTATAAGCGCCTGCTACAATCAGGAAAACACGTATCTTGTAAATATAAACAGCTGAGAGGTGTATTATGAATCTTAAAGGAAAAAGCTTTCTCAAACTGCTCGACTTTTCCGAAAGCGAGATAACCGGACTTCTGGACCTCGCTTCCGAATTCAAGGACAAAAAGAAAAAAGGAATTCCGCATAAGATATGCGACGGCAAAAACGCGGCTCTGATATTTGAAAAGACGAGCACGCGCACGAGATGTTCATTTGAAGTCGCCTGCGCCGACCTCGGAATCCACCCCGTCTACCTCGACCCCAAGAGTTCGCAGATAGGCAAAAAAGAGAGCATTCCCGACACGGCAAGAGTGCTCGGACGTATGTTTGACGGCATAGAGTACCGCGGTTACGGTCAGGAAATCGTGGAACAGCTCGCAAAATACTCCGGCGTTCCCGTATGGAACGGACTTACAAACGAATTCCACCCGACGCAGATTTTAGCTGATTTGCTTACCATTCGCGAACATTTCGGAACCTTAAAAGGCAAAAAGCTCGTGTATATGGGCGACGCGCGGTACAATATGGGCAACTCCCTCATGGTAGGCTGCGTAAAGGTCGGAATGAACTTCACCGCCTGCGCTCCTAAAAAGTATTTTCCAAACGAAGAACTGATAAGCGAATGTCAGAAAATTGCAGAAGAATCGGGCTCGGTTCTTTCGTTTGAAGAGGACCCCGAAAAAGCGGTAAAGAACGCCGACGTCATTTACACCGACGTGTGGGTTTCGATGGGCGAGCCGGACGAAGTATGGGAAGAACGCATCAAAGACCTGTCGCCGTACAAGGTAACTTCACACCTTATGGAAAAGGCAGGTGAACAGTGCAGATTCATGCACTGCCTGCCCGCATTTCACGACCTTAAAACCACCATCGGCAAGGAGATTTACGAAAAATTCGGCATAGACTCCATGGAAGTAACCGACGAGGTGTTCGAGAGCGAAAAATCCATAGTTTTCGACGAGGCGGAAAACAGGATGCACACCATAAAAGCGGTTATCGCCGCGACTCTTGCGGATAATTTATAATGGAAAAAAACA
>JAGDBE010000228.1 GCA_017959195.1 Clostridia bacterium
ACACGGTTGCGCGCATCCGCAACACCGAATACAACACGTCGAACCTCTCGTTCATAAAGCATCAGCTTGAGCTTTCCATGGTAATAAATCCCGAACTTCTCGCGGCAGAGCTTATTTACAACATTCTTAAGCTTCCCACGGCAATAAACGTGGAAACTTTTGCGCGCCGCAAACTTGAAATGGCGGAACTCATAGTAAAACAGGGCTCGGTTCTCGACGGCGCAAAGCTTATTGATTTAAGAAAGACGTCCGACGCGCAGTTTTTGGTAAGCGTCGTTGAAAGAGACGGCGAATTATTCATCCCGGGCGGCAATTTCGTACTTAAAAGCGGCGACAAAATAGGCGTGGTTGCGTCTCAGGTCAACCTTTACAAGACGCTTAAAGTCCTCGGACTCTTACAGAAGCAGGCGAAGAACGTAATGATTCTCGGCGCTGGCAAGACCTCGTACTATCTCTCACAGATGCTGCTCAAAAGCGACAACTCGGTCAAAATCATTGAAATTGACGAAAAAAGATGCGAGGAATTATGCGAAATGCTGCCGAACGAGGCGGTTATCGTTCACGGAGACGGCATGAACCACGAGCTTCTCGAGGAAGAGGGCTTTTCCGACATCGACGCGCTGGTTGCGCTCACCGGTATGGACGAGGAGAACATCCTCATATCGTTCTACGCCCTCTCAAGAGGCATTCCGAAGGTTATTTCAAAGGTCAACCGAGAGGTGCTCTCGTCGATTGCCGAAAAACTCGGTCTTGACTGCCTCATCTCGCCCCGCAACATCACCGCGGACATTCTTACTCGCTACGCGCGCGGTCTTAACAACTCCATAGGAAGCAAGATGGAGACGCTCTACCGTCTTATGGACGGAAAGGCGGAGGCGATTGAATTCAACGTGCTCTCCGACTTCGAACACATAAATATTCCCATTAAGGACCTGAAAATAAAGAAGGACATCCTCATCGCGGGAATAATCAGAAACCAGAACACCTTTATCCCCGGCGGCTCGGACGTAATACTTCCCGACGACAACGTCATAATCATCGCAAAAGGCCGTCATCTTTACGATTTGTCGGAAATTATAGAAGAATAATTTTTAAGATATTTTTGAGGTGGAATCTTGAATTACAGAATTATTTTTAACACCCTCGGAAAAGTCGTCTGGGCGGAAGCCCTGTTTCTGCTGCTGCCGACGGCAACGGCGCTGATATACGGCGAGACGTGCGTATATTCTTTTCTGATAACGATGGCAATCGCGCTTTTCCTCGGTACGGCACTGTACCTTGTAAAGCCGAAAAACGACATAGTTTTCGCAAAAGAGGGCTTTGTCATAGCGGCGCTTACCTGGATGATAATGTCGGCTGTCGGCGCGCTTCCGTTTGTGATAAGCGGTGAAATTCCGTCGTACGTGGACGCGCTTTTCGAGACGATAAGCGGATTTACGACGACCGGCGCCTCCACCGTCGCAAACGTCGAAATCATGAGCAAGGGCATTCTCATGTGGAGAAGCTTTACCCACTGGATAGGCGGTATGGGCGTTCTCGTATTCATAGTTGCTCTTACCAGAAAGTCTTCCGACCGCTCGATACACATTCTGCGTGCGGAAATGCCGGGACCTTCGGTTGACAAGCTCGTTCCGCGTTCGCGCGACACGGCGAAAATCCTTTATCTCATATACATGGCGCTCACCGTTTCGGAAATCATTTTCCTGTGGTTCGGCGAAATGGACCTCTTTGAAAGCGCCGTTCACGCTTTTGCAACGGCGGGCACCGGCGGATTCGGAATAAAAGGCGACAGCATCGCGTCTTACAGCGCTTATTCGCAATGGGTTATAACCGCTTTCATGCTGCTTTTCGGCGTGAACTTCAACCTCTATTTCCTGCTTATCGCAAGAAAATTCAGATACATTTTCAAGAGCACCGAACTCAAGGTTTATCTGTCGATTACGGTGTTCATGACGGCGCTTATAGCAATAAACACGTCGAATTTGTTTGCAAGTCTGCATGACAACATCCGCACGTCGGCGTTCCAGGTGGCTTCAATTCTGACGACGACCGGCTTTGCGACCGCCGACTTTGACGCGTGGTCGCCGTTTGCGAAAACCCTCATATTCCTTCTTATGTTTGTCGGCGGCTGCGCCGGCTCCACCGCGGGCGGTATGAAACTGTCGCGCCTTATCATAATCGTCAAGCGCGTCAAAAACGAGCTGCGGCGCGTTCTTCACCCGAGAACATACACGCTGGTCAAGCTCGACGGCAAGCGCGTCGATGACACGACGCTGCACTCGGTCAGCACCTACATGTTTTTATACATGTTCATCATCGCGGGCACGCTGTTCTTACTGTCTTTCAACGGACTTGACTTTGAAACAAACGTTACCGCGGCGGTTTCCTGCTTCAACAACGTCGGACCCGGCTTTTCAAAGATAGGCCCC
>JAGDBE010000229.1 GCA_017959195.1 Clostridia bacterium
AAGCCCGGTTTCAAAGTATTCGCTTACCATTACGTTCCAGCAGAACGGTTTGAGATCGTCGTAGGGATCGGCGACGCCGTTTTTATCGAAGTCGATTATACCGATCTTTCCGTCATTAACTATCATATTGCCGAGGTGATAGTCGCCGTGGCATAATACGAGCGGACGGTTTTTCATCAGCTCATGATGATCTTTGTAATATTTCAGTATCTTCTCCTGCATAGGCAGTTTGTATTCGCAGGCTTGAAGCGCAGCGATCTTACGCGGCATTTTCAGTAAATACCGCTCCCACCAGGTCTTTTCCTGCGGCGGTATTTCCACCGCGTGGAGTTTTTGTAAGCACTTCCCCGCTTCGACGCCGAGGCTGTAAGCCTCTTCATCCGTCATAGCCTCCACCGCGGTCTCCCCGTCGGCGCCGGGCAGATACGACAATAACGTATATACCCCGCCGTCGTCCGTCACGCCGAATTCAAGCGCGCGCGAACAGTAAAGCCCGAGCCGCTCGATCCTCTGTAACAACTCAAACTGATTTTTCTTTTTTTCGTACAGCGTTTTATCGGACAGCCGCAAAAGGTACTTAGCGCCGTCGCCGTCGGCAAGGATATATTTTTTATCCCTCGACCAGCCTTTCAAAAGCGGCTCTGCCGATACGACGCCGTATTTTTCACATAACTTTTCAAAACCGTTGAGCATAATATCGCACCTTTCCGGAATTTCGATTATATTATACCATACAGCGCAGAAAATAGCAATAAACCGACTGTAAACATTGGATAACACCGCGAGTTTTAATTCTGAACCGGCGGCGTTTTTCTCTGTTGACAAACCCGTATATTTATGGTATTATTCAATCGTAAAGTATAGCGAAACTATACTTTTCCTGTCATTACGGATCCTTTACTTTCGGATCCGGACGTTGTATAATAAAAACGGAAACAAAAAACGGAGGGTATTATGTCAATAGGCGCAACAATAAAACAATTACGGATAGCAAGGAAATTAACGCAGGAGGAGCTCGCCGTAAAGCTCGTTATCACGTCAAAAGCCGTTTCTCAATGGGAATGCGGCAGGACCTCGCCCGATATTTCGCAGATTCCGGCTTTATGCAGTTTATTTCAGATATCGGCAGATGAACTTTTGAATATCAATCTGCAGAAATTCGAAGAAGAAAAACAAAGTATCATTCGCAGAACTCTTGAGTTATTAAGAACGGGACGTTTGAAAGAATGCTGGCAGCTTTTACAGGAGGGTATTGCTAAATATCCGAATGATTATTCAATTATGACGTGGATCCCGGTTTGCGGCGGCAGAATGTGCCGTTTATCCGATATCACAAAAAAGGAGAAAGATTCGATAAGCCGCCTTTGCGCCGAGTACAGCAAAAGAATACTTGACGGATGCACGGACGATTTCGCCCGTCACACCGCGGTCGAGTACCTTTGCTCCTATTACGCCGAAAACGGAGAAACAAATAAGGCGGAAGAGCTGGCGATGAAAATGCCGTCCATGGCTTCCGGTCAGGAATTTTTGCTTTACCGTATATACAAAGGTTCAAAGAAAACCGAAGCGGCTCAAATATTGAAGACCGTGCTTTTGACGCTCATGATAAGAAATCTCGGTTTGAATTACGAGACGGAATCCGGAGAATCATTATATTCGGAAGATGAACTTTATGCGCTAAATGAGAAAAAGATAGCTTTACTGGAGCTTTTGTTTGAGTGTGGCGACTACGGTTTTTGGAGCGGAGGTCTTTCAGATTTTTATGAGCAAAGCGCGCGCCGCTGTGCCTCCGAGGGTGAAACAGAAAAAGCGCTTTCATACTTAAAAAAAGCGGCAGCTCTGGCAATAGACTTCGTCAAAAATCTGCAGAATGACACTTTTACTCACACATCTCTCTGTTTCAAAGGAA
>JAGDBE010000004.1 GCA_017959195.1 Clostridia bacterium
CCGGAGGACGCTTTATAAGAAGCGACAGCGCGCGGTAAGCGACTGCATGCTTTGAAAGGTCGTCGTATATAATCAGGACGTCTTTGCCTTGTTCTCTGAAATATTCCGCCATGGCGCATCCGGAAGACGGTGCAATATACTGAAGCGACGCGCTTTCGGAAGCGGAAGCGGATACGACTATCGTGTAGGGGAGAGCTCCGTTGAGAGCAAGCTCGTTTGCAAGCTGAACAACAGACGTGCTCTTCTGGCCTATTGCAACGTAAATGCACAAAACGCCCGTGTCTTTCTGGTTTAATATGGTATCGAGTATTATTTCGGTTTTACCGGTCTGCCTGTCGCCGATTATGAGCTCACGCTGACCGCGTCCTATCGGAATCATGCTGTCAATGGCTTTAATACCCGTCTGCAGCGGCACGGAAACGCTCTTTCTCTGAATAATGCCGGGCGCCTCGGATTCTATGGGGCGTTCAAAATTTGTGTCAATAGGGCCTTTGCCGTCAATCGGCTGACCCAATGCGTTGACAACGCGTCCGAGCATGGCTTCTCCTACGGGAACGGACAAAACTCTTCCCGTTCTTTTGACGGAGGAGCCGTCTTTGATATCGTTTTGATTTGACAAAACGGCGATGGAAACGGTTTCTTCCTCGAGGTTCTGCGCCATACCGAAAGAACCGCTTTCAAATTCGACAAGTTCTCCCGACATACAGTTTCTAAGACCGTAAACTCGGGCAATGCCGTCGCCTACGGAGATAACCGTACCCGTTTCGGTCAGTTCCGTCTTGCTTTTATAATTTTTTATTTGTTCTTTAATGATACTGCTTATCTGCTCAGTGCTTTTCATCTGATAATCACTTCCTTGATTCTGTCAAGATTGCTTTTTATGCTGCCGTCAATTATTTTTCCGTCCATATCTATTACGATGCCCGCGATTATTGCGGGATCAACCGAATACGACGGTTTGACGGTAACGTGATAGGTTTTTTCGAGCTTTTCAATAAGCGCTTCTTTTTCTTTGTCCGTAAGTTCAACGGCGCTTGTGATTTTTACGTTTGCGATTTCCATTGAAACCTTGTATAACGACTTATATTCGTCTATACATGACAGAAGCAGCTTTGCGTCTCCGTTTTTGCAAAGTATTTTCAAAAAAGCAAGTACGTCTTCCGGCACGTTTTCTGAAAAAGCGTCGTCAATAAGCGAGGCCTTTTCGTCAGCCGTAACGTTCGGAGAGGATAAAACCGAAAAGTAATCGGGATTTTCCGAAAAAACGGCAGAAATCAAGTCAAGGGCGGCGTTGAAACTTTCAAATGAATTGTTTTCGGCAGCGATGGAAAACAGAGCTTCCGCATATTCTTTAGTTATTTGCGTCATCGTCTTTACCTATATTGTCAATAAATGAATTAATGATGTTTCTGTGGTCATTCTCGTTGATTTCTCTGTCGAGAAGTTTTTCCGTCAGAGCGGCCGAGACGTCGACGATTTCCTTCTTTATTTCCGATTTAGCCTTGACGAGTTCAAGCTCCGCTTCGCTCTGCGCCTGATTTATAATCATTCCGGCCTTGTCTTTGGCGTCGGAAATAATCCTGTCGCCGTGAAGCTTAGCCTGCTCGTTTGATTTTCTGATTATTTCGGCTGCTTCTTCGTCGGCATGGGAAAGTCTGTCCTGCCACTTTGCCTTTTCTTCTTCCGCGTCGTTTTTTGCAATAAGCGCGTCGTCATACTGCTTGTCGATAGCGTTCTGTCTTTCGGAAATAACCTTTTTTACGCGCTCATATAAAAATTTTTTCAGAATAAGAAACAATAATATCAGATTGCATAAAGATATGATTATATCCCATACGTTAACAGATATGACTTCCAGTGATTGCATGAATAATTACTCCTTAAAATACATTAAAGGTCTGATATCAGCCTATAGCGTTCATAAGAATGTTTACGAAGATGTTCGGAGCAAGGAATATGAGAAGAATTGCGATAACGAGGGCGTAAAGACCTGTCGTTTCGGCAATAGCGCATCCCATGAGCATCGTCGTGGTTACGTCGCCTTTGCATTCGGGCTGACGGCCGATTGCTTCGCACGCTTTTGCAACTGCGTTTCCTTCACCGATACCGGGGCCTATACCTGCTATCATAGCCATACCGGCGCCGAGGGCGCATCCGCCTAAAATAATACCGATTGCGAGTTCTAACATTGTAAATACCTCCAGAAAAATTTAATTGTTTTTTACAAGTTTATGTTTTTTTGCGTAATCCTGCGCGGGAAAGGCCGTCGAGACGTACAGCATTGTAAGCATAGCGAATATGAATGCTTGCAGACAACCGCTGAATAAGTCAAAATAAACGGATAACACGGCGGGAATACCGATTTGTAAGAACGGGATTTTGCCGAGCACGCCGGGCAGGTTCTTGAAAATCATGTTTGACAGTCCCTGAAGCCCTGACGCAACGAGAATTGATATAACCGAGCCGGAAAGAATGTTTCCGTAATGACGGAACGCCATGGATACGGGTGTTGAAATTTCGCTTATGACGTTAAGCTGCGTTAGAAACGGAACCGGCTGGGTAAAGCTTCTTAAATAGTAGATAGGACCGCATTTCATCTTGTAGTGGGTAATCAGAATAAATACGAGCAGCGCCCAGCCCGCGACAATGTTTATGTCCGACGTCGGGGGATAGAGTCCCACGAGCGTAAGCAGGCTTGAAAACGCCGAAAGCGCCATGATTGCGGCGACAAACGGCGCAAATCCTTGAAAATATTCGCCCATGTTGCCGTTTACGAGATTTTCCGTCTTTTCAACTATCATTTCAGCAAATACCTGTCTTTTGCTGCCGCCCTTTGCGGTAATTCCGTGCGTAAGATAAAGCGACAAAAAGAAGACGGAAAGCAATACTATAAGTGAATTTACCTGTGATTCGGTAATAAACAGGGGCTGAACGGGCATGTCTATCGAAAAAAATATTCTCGCGCCCGAAATTTCAATACCTTCGGAAACGGGTTTTGTGAGCACTTTGAGCACAATGCCCGCCGTTACGGGTAAGATCATAAGTATTATTAAAATTATATCGGTCAGTTTAAACCGAAGACTTTTACTTTTCATTCGTTTCACCGTTATGTCTGTATATACTGTTATTTTTCAACGTTTTCGGAGTTGTTGTCATTCTTTTTCATAAAAAGCGGACGCAGGGCTATGGCAATTCTCGGAAAGAACAGGGGCAGCAGCGCCGCAACCGTGTTGAATATGCTGAAATATACGCCTATTCCCGCGATAATAAACAGAAGCAGCGTTCTGTATATCTGAGAGACTTTTAGCATATTTTTCGCGTCTTTTTCGTCTTTCTGTACCGCTTTCTGCACTGTTAAACCCATGAGGAAAAAGTTTAAAACGGCGGCAGCGCCGGAGAGGAGATTTCCGAATAATACGGTAATGTCCCATTTGCCGATAATGAGAAAAACAGACTGCATGATAAGGCTGAATATAATCTCAAACGACAGAATATAAATTGTCTCGTTTTTAACTGTCTTGTCAATTTTCGGCATGGTTACCTCACAGGGCTGTTAAGTAAATATAAATAATTTCTATAATTATAACATAATATTCCCTAAATATCAAGTATATTTGAAAGAAAACCTCCGCTTTTATGCGGAGGTTTTGACTTTTTTTGTTTATGACCTTAAGGTGATTCCGAAATCTCTTTCGAGACCGTTTAAGATTTTGTACATTATCTTGTCGCAGTCGGTGTCGTCAAGCGTCTTTTCGGGAGAACGGAGCATAAGACTGTAAGCCATGGACTTTTTGTTTTCGCCGAGCTTTGCGTCTCTGTAAATATCGAAGATTTCAACGCTTTCAAGAAGCTTTCCGCCGTATTTTACGATTGCGTTCTTGATGTCTCCGCTTGAAAGCGACTCGTCGCATACGAACGCAAGGTCTCTTTCTATTGCGGGGAATTTCGGAAGCGGAACGTAATGCTTTTCTTCGGCCACTACTCCTAAAAGTTTTTCTGTATCGCATATGCAGGCGTAAACGGGAAGGTCGAAATCGTATTTTTTAGCAACCGTCGGATGAAGTTCACCGAATACCGCATACGGAACGCCGTCGTTTCCTTCAAGACTTGCGCATCTTCCGGGATGGAAGTAGGGAAGATCCGGTTTGGGAACGGCTTGAGTCTTTTCAATTCCGACAAGCGACAAAACCTGTTCCGCATAGCCCTTCATATTGTAGAAATCGCCGTTTCCGTAGAACGCAAGCACTGTCGAAAGCTTTTCTTCCGGAAGTTCTGCACCGGGCTTTTTGATGTAAACCTTTGCGTTTTCATAAATCGAGCACTTCTTGTTTCTGTGCCTGAGATTGAGCGAAAGCACTTCGAGTACGCTCGGAAGCGCCGTCGTTCTCATAATGCTCGTGTCCTCGCCGAGAGGATTTGATATAACGACCGAATCTCTTTCGGGCGCGTCGGGCGCAAGAGAGATGTTGTCGTAGTATTTCGGGCTAATGAATGAATACGTCTGAACTTCGTAAAAACCGTTCTGCGTAAGAAGATTGTTAAGAGAAACGATTTTCTGCTGACGGTCGTTTCTTCCGCTTATCGAAACCTGAGCGGAAAACATTGTCGACGGAATTTTATCGTATCCGTAAATTCTTATAACTTCTTCCGCAATGTCGTGCATTCCTTCAAGGTCGGCTCTGTAAGACGGGGGATATAATTTTCCGTTTTCGCATTTTATGTCGAGGCGCTTGAAGGTGTCGAGCATGGATTCGAGCGGCACGTCTGTGCCGAGGAATTCGTTAATCTTTACGGGGTCGAAGTCGATAACGTTTTGAGGCGCTTTTTCGGGATAAACGTCGATGATTCCCTTGACAACTTTGCCCGCGCCGAGAAGTTCTATAAGTTCGCATGCTCTTTCAACTGCGGGAAGCGTGTTCTCTCTGTCAAGCCCTTTTTCGTATCTGCCGCTCGCCTCGGTGCGAAGACCTATGTCGCGCGCCGTAATTCTTACCGACGGACCGTTGAAGTTTGCGGATTCGAATACGATTGTTTTCGTTTCGGGAATGATTTCGCTGTTTTCGCCGCCCATAACGCCGGCAACTGCAACCGCTCTTTCGGCGTCCGCAATGACGAGCATATTTTCGTTAAGATTTCTTTCGATGCCGTCGAGAGTGGTGATTTTTTCACCTTTTGCCGCATGTCTTACGACGATTTTTCCGCCTTTGAGGTAATTGTAGTCAAAAGCGTGCATCGGCTGACCGTATTCAAGACAAACGTAGTTCGTTATGTCGACGATGTTGTTTATCGGTCTTACGCCGCAGGCGCGCAGACGCGCGCGCAGCCATTTCGGTGAGGGCTCGATTTTTATGTCTTCAACGACTCTTGCGGTGTATCTCGGACAAAGCTTGCTGTCTTCAACAGTAACGCTTATATAGTCGTTTATGGTTTTTCCGTTGTAAAGTTCGTCGTGTACGACCGGGGTATGAAGCGAAAGCGGAACGGCAAAAGACGCCGCCGTCTCTCTTGCAAGTCCGATAATCGAAAGACAGTCGGGACGGTTGGATGTAATTTCAAATTCAACGGATACGTCGTTTAAGGATAAAACGTCTTTTATGTCGTCGCCGGGCTTGCAGTCCTCTTTGAGAAGGAAGATTCCGTTTTCGTCGGCGTACGGAAAATCGTTGAGCGTAAGTCCGAGTTCCGAAAGGGAGCAGAGCATGCCGTTTGAAGCAACGCCTCTGAGTTTTCCCGCCTTGATGTGTACTCCGCCCGGAAGAAAAGAGTCGTCAAGAGCCGCGGGAACAAGTTCTCCGGGCTTTACGTTCTGCGCGCCGGTAACGATCTGTACGGGTTCTCCTTTGCCGACGTCAACCATGCATATAAGCAGGTGGTCGGAATCGGGATGAGGTTCAACGGATAAAAGTTTTCCCACGACAACGTTTTTAATTTCCTCTCCGAGCTTTTCAAAGCCTTCTACTTTGGAGCCGGTGAGGGTGAGTTTGTCCGAAAATTCTTTCGGGTCAAACGACTTGTCAACGTAATCTTTAAGCCAATTCATCGATAATTTCATATTCCGTTACCTCCTTAAAACTGCGAGAGAAAACGAGTGTCGTTTTCATACAGAAGACGCATATCGGAAATGCCGTATTTCGTCATAACTATTCTTTCAATGCCCATACCGAAAGCAAAACCGCTGTAAACTTCGGGGTCGATTCCGCTCATTCTCAGAACGTTGGGGTGAACCATGCCGGCGCCCAGTATTTCTATCCAGCCCTCGCCCTTGCATACGCTGCAGCCCTTGCCGCCGCATACGAAACAGCTTACGTCAACCTCGCACGACGGCTCGGTAAACGGGAAGTGATGAGGACGGAATCTTATTTTCGTCTTGTCGCCGAACATCGCCTTCGCAAACGTTTCGAGCGTGCCTTTGAGGTCCGCCATCGTGATGTTTTTGTCTATAACGAGTCCCTCGCACTGATGGAACATCGGCGAGTGGGTTGCGTCAACCGCGTCGGAGCGGTAAACACGTCCGGGAGAGATAATTCTTATCGGCGGTTTGTTGTTTTCCATAACGTGAACCTGAACCGTACTTGTCTGCGAGCGCAGTAAAACCTTGTCCGTGATGTAAAACGTGTCCTGCACGTCGCGCGCCGGATGGAACTCGGGCGTGTTCAGCGCGGTGAAGTTGTAATAATCCGTTTCTACTTCGGGACCTTCGGCAATCGAAAAGCCCATGCCTAAGAATATGTTTTCGAGTTCCGCCTGAACCTTCGTCAGCGGATGGAGATTTCCCTTGTCGGTTTTTTTCGAAGGGAGGGTAACGTCAAGTCTTTCGGCATTGATTTTCTTTGCGGTTTCGAGCTCGATAACGTGCTTTTTCGCTACTTCAAACGCCTCTTCAATGGCGGTTCTTACGCTGTTTCCGAGCTGACCGATAATCGGGCGCTCTTCAGCCGTAAGGGCGGCCATTCCTTTGAGGATTGCTGCAAGCTCGCTTTTTTTGCCGAGGTAAGCGACTCTCATCTGTTCGAGAGATGCGGCGTCGGAAACTTTTGCAAGGTCATCCAGAGCTTTTTGCTTTAACGCTTCAAGTTTTTCTTTCATAATAATTCTCCTGTATCGTAAAAATATAAAAGTCCCGTATAAATACGGGACGAAGAAATCGCGGTACCACCCATTTTCCTAAAAATATAGGCGCTCAGTCTGCATAAACAGTATTTCGTAACGTGAAATTACGTCGCCGGCTTTGACCGGAGCCGCTCCAAAGCGAAATGCGATTATACCGGCACAAAAACGATTCCACCGCCCGTTTCTCTCTTTGTATGCCGAAAACGTATAAAAGCGCTCTTTTTCATAGCGTTTGATGATTAAAATTCTGATATATTATATCACAATAGTTTTTGAAATGCAATAGTAAAAGCGAAATTATTTTCTTTGCCCGGAATACAGGTCAGGTTGCTTTTTTCCGCGTATTCGTTTATAATATAAAAAGGAATGCGAGGAGAAATGATTATGCCTTATAACGTGTATTTGAAAAAGAATGAAGATAAGAGAATAAGACAGGGCTTTGCGTGGGTATATGCAAACGAAGCGGCAAAAATCGAGGGCAAGGGCAGAAACGGAGACATAGCGTGCGTTTTTGACTGCAATAACTCCTATCTCGGAAAGGGATACATAAATCACCTTTCAAAGATTCTTGTGCGCATATTCATAAGAGACGAAAGCGAGCCGACGGAGGAACTTTTCGAAAACAGAATAAGAAAGGCAAAGGAATTGCGCGAAAAACTCGGTTACGGTAATTGCTACCGCGCGGTTTTTTCGGAATCCGATAACCTCCCGGGACTTATAGTCGATAAATACGCGGATATTTTGTGCGTTCAGATATTGACGCTCGGTATGGAATTAAATAAGGATAAGATTATATCGGCTCTCGTAAAGGTTTTTAACCCGAAAGGCATATATGAGAGAAGCGATACTGCTTCAAGAGAGAAAGAGGGACTTAAACAGTTCAAGGGAAAACTTTACGGAGAATTCGATACGAGGACCGAAATCGAAGAAAACGGCCTTAGAATGACGGTTGACCTCGAAAACGGACAAAAAACGGGTTATTTCCTCGACCAGAAGGAAAACAGATTTGCAGTAAGGCGTTACTGCAAAGACGCGGAAGTGCTCGATCTTTTCTGCAACGTCGGCGGCTTTTCGGTTAATGCCGCTTTTGCGGGCGCAAAAAGCGTTACCGCCGTTGATATTTCCGAAAGAGCGCTTGACGAAGTAAAAATGAATGCAAAACTTAACGGCTTTGAAGACGTAATACAGACGAAGTGCGCCGACGTGTTCGAAGCGCTAAGGGAGTATAAAAAGGAAAACCGCAAATTCGACGTCGTGATACTTGACCCGCCTGCATTCTGCAAGAGCGCTGACGACGTGAAGAACGCTTACAGAGGATATAAGGATATAAACATACTCGGAATGAAGCTCGTAAAAGAGGGCGGATATCTCGTGACGGCTTCGTGTACGCATTATATTTCAATAGCTCTTTTTGAAAAGATGCTGAAAGAAGCGTCGGCGCAGAGCGGCGTTTCGGCAAGGGTGACAGAGATAAAGACTCAGTCGCCCGACCACGCGTCTCTTCTTTCCGCGGACGAAAGTACGTATCTTAAATTCTTTGTGCTTCAGATAGTATAAAAAAATCGGGGTTTAACCCCGATTTTATTTTGCAGATTCAAGATAGGAAACCCCATCGAAGTATGCGTCGCCGAATAAAATAAAGTCGTCTTTTATTCCGCTTGTCGCATAAACCTTTCCGTCGTTTGTTACGAATATCGCTTCAAAATCATATATTTTCCGCTCGTAAAAATCGAGTGAATTCTCTACTCCCATGACGAAAAGCGCGGTGGAGAGGGCGTCGGAAATAAAGCCGTCAGGAGAGATTACGGCGACGCTTTTTACTCCCGAATCACTTGGATACCCGGTGTCGGGGTCGATTATATGATGATATATTTTCCCGTCTTTTTCGAAAAATCTCTCGTAATCGCCCGAAACCGAGACGGTTTTGTCGGTGCAGACTATATAACCGATAATGTCGTCAGTCATAAAAGGATTTTTTATGCCGATTTTCCACGCCGTGCCCGACTCGGAAGAACCGCATACGGAGACGTTGCCGCCGAAGTTGACGTACGCGTCGGAAACGCCGTTTTCCTTGAGGTATTCGATGATTTTTTGCGCCGAATAACCTTTCGCGCACGCGCCGAGGTCAATAACGGTATTTAAATCCTCTTTTGAGACGGTATTTCCGTCAATTTTGACTTTTCCGGGACTGCAGCAGGGGAGAATTTCGCTTATTTCACTGTCAGACGGTATATTTTTTTTGTTTGTGAAATCCCATAAATCGCTTATTGCGCCAAGGCATGGATTGAATGCGTTATGCGTTTTTTCTGAAACGTCAAACGCGTTTTTTATCATAAAAACGAGCTCGTCAGACGCTTCTTCCGAAAGTGAAGCGTTTATCTTGTATAACTCGCTGCTTTCATCTTTTCTCGAAAAGATTTTTTCGTATGCTTTCGTCTTGTTCTCCGCGCTTTTTAAGAGTTCGCCGCTTGCGTCTTTTGCCGAAAGCGTAATGAACGTGTCCATGGCAAAAAAGGTGTCGGAATTGTATTTTTCCGCGCCGTTATCGCAGGAAGAAAGAATAAGAAGAAAAAAGACGGCGGAAAGAAGAATAATATTAAGTTTCATTTTTTTCCTCAGCCGTCCTTTCGGAAGAAAACAGTATTTCGGTGTTGTTTATGATAAGATTTATCAGCATTCCGCAGAAAGCGCCGCTGATTATGCTCGCTATGCATATTAAGAAAGCGTAGTAAAAAATCGCATTTCCTATAATGAAAAACGCGGCGAGAATCTGTCCCAGAGCGTGCGCAAGTGCGCAGACAGAGGAAATTCCTATAAAAGTAAACGTCTTTTTGTACGTATTGATTAATAATGCAAGCGCGATGAACGATAAAAGACCTCCGCATACCGAAAATGCGAGAGAGACCGGGTTTCCCGAGACGATAAAGACGATGAGCGTTTTGCACAGAAGTACGAGAAACGCTTTTTTCGTGCCGAGATAGTAGAAAGCGCAGGTTATGAAAATGTTTGCAAGCCCGAGTTTTACGCCCGGAAGCGCGGAAAGCGGGGACGGGATAAACGACTCGATTATTCCGGCGATTGCCGCAAGCGCGGTAAGGGCGGAAGCGAGTATGATGCCGTAGAATTTGCTTTTATCCTGCAACAACGTTCACGCCCTTTCCGTTTCCGTCTTTTGACGAAACTTTTTTAATAACGACCTTGTTGGGAATGCAGATGATGCTCTCGCTGCCTGAAGAAGAAGCGCTTATTGACATGCCTTTACATGTTTTGTCGGGGCAGTCGGAGTCGGTAACGAATGCTTTTCCGTCTTGTATTTTCAGAGTCATTCCGACGTCGGGAATTTCCGTATCCGCGTCTTCAAGCAGAGAAAACCGCGCGTATTCTTTTCCGTCA
>JAGDBE010000023.1 GCA_017959195.1 Clostridia bacterium
GTTTACGATAAGGGATTTACGACAAAGACGCAGTTCACCGTCGAAACGCTCGGCGGAATAAAGCGCATTTATCTCGACGTAAAAGACGGAAAAGCCGTAAATATCACGGCTGAAATCGGCGCCCCGATACTTGAAGCGAAAAAAGTGCCGGTGCTGTGTGAAACCGAAAAGTGTATAGATTACCCGGTAAGACTCGGGGATAAGGACTTCATCACCACCGCGATTTCGCTCGGAAACCCGCATTGCGTAACGTTTATAGACGACGTGGATAACTTTAATTTGGCAAAATACGGACCGCTTATGGAAAACCATAAGATTTTCCCGAGAAGAGTAAACGCCGAATTCTGCGAGGTTGTCGATAAAAGGACATTGAAACTCAGAACGTGGGAGAGAGGCACGGGCGAGACGCTCGCGTGCGCGACGGGCTGCTCTACGTGCGTTGTCGGAGGAGTTCTTACCGGCAGATGCGAGAGAAAGTCGGAAGTCCACCAGATAGGCGGCGTTACGCTTATAGAGTGGAACGAAAAAACCGATAACATATATATGACGGCGCCGAGCAAGATAGTTTTTGACGGCACGGTGCCGCTTGACAGCGAGGTGTATGGCGCTTGAATATAAGCGGTTTGATAAAGGATTTCGGAGAGCTTGCGCTCGATAAAAAGATAAGGACCGATTCCGAAATAAAGGGTATTGCATACGATTCGAGAAAAGTAAAGGACGGATTCGCTTTTACGGCGGCAAAGGGAGCCGTAACCGACGGACACGATTATATAGACGGCGCCGTTTCAAACGGCGCTTCGGCAATTTTCTGCGACAGTAGGGAAGCGTATGAGATTTACAGCGAAAAATATAAAGACGTGAATTTCATTCTTACCGAAAACTCAAGAAAAGCGCTCGCGCTCATTTCCGCCGAATTCTTCGGAAGACCGGCCGACAAAATGACGCTCATCGGCATTACGGGCACCAAGGGCAAGACCAGCACGTCGTTCATGGTATCCCACATTCTCGAAAAAGCGGGAATCCCGTGCGCAATAATAGGAACGACGGGTATTTATTACGCGGGGAAATACGAATATATAGATAACTCCACCCCCGAAAGCTACGAGCTCCACAGACTTTTTGCCGAGATGCTTAAAAACGGAGTGAAGCATTGCGTAATGGAGGTCTCCTCCCAGGCGCTCATGCTGCACCGCGTTTACGGAATGCACTTCGACACGGCGGTGTTCACGAATATTTCCCCCGACCATATAGGCGAGGGCGAGCATAAGAGCTTCGGCGAATATATAAGCTATAAGGGACAGCTTTTCACGATGTGTTCAAGAGCGTCTGTAAACGCCGACAGCGATAAAATCGACTTTATAAAGGATATTATCGAAAAGAACAGCGTTCCATGCGTTACGTTTTAGTGTAAAGACGAAAGCGCCGACTATTTCGGATGCGATGAGAACTTCTATATCGATACCGATATGAAGACCGAGTTTACCTTAAAGACAAAGGGACAGACGAAAAAGCTTAATATCAACGTCCCGGGCGAGTTTTCGGTGTATAACGCGCTCTGCGCCGCAAGCGTTACGATGGAAATGGGAGTGGACATTGAAACCGTTGCAAAAGCGCTGTCGGAAGTAAAGGTTATAGGCAGAACCGAGCCCGTTCACCACGAAAAATGCAATATCCCCGTAATAATCGACTACGCGCATAACGCGCTCAGCCTTGAAAGCCTGTTCTGCGCGGTAAAAAGGTATAATCCGTCGAGAATCATATGCGTTTTCGGCTGCGGAGGCAACCGCTCGCGGCTCAGAAGATACGATATGGGAGAAATTTCGGGAAAATACGCCGATTTGTCGGTCATAACCTCCGATAATCCGAGAGAGGAAGAACTCGAGGACATAATGTCGGATATTCTCGTGGGAATTGCCAAAACCGACGGTAAATATACCGTCATAAAGGATAGGAGAAACGCGATATTCTATGCGCTCGAACACGCGCAGAAGGGCGATATCGTGATACTCGCCGGAAAAGGCCAGCAGACCTACGAGGAGATAAAGGGCGTAAAATACCACTTCGACGAGAGGGAAGTCGTAAAGGAATATTACGATACACTTTGATTAAAAGGCACAAAAAAGCCGCTGTAAACAGCGGCTTTTCTTTTTTTCGTATTTTATTTTTCAAAAACTTTTTTACCGTCGACAAACGTCGAGATAACCGATAAGTCGTCTGCAATTACCGCAAGGTCCGCGCATTTTCCGGCTTCGATGCTTCCCGTGCTGTCGTAAAGGCCGAGCGCCTTTGCGGGGTTTGCCGACATCATCTTTGAAACGTGCGTAAAGGGAATGCCGAGCGATACGAGATTTTTAAAACCTCTGTAAACAGAGCTTGCACTGCCGGCTATGGTGCCGTTTTCAAGCTTCACAAGCCCGTCTTTTATAATTCTTACAAGTCCGTCCGACTCCATTCTGCCCTCTTTTATTCCGGCGGCAAATTCCGAGTCGCTTATCGCCGTAAAGTTGTCGCAGCCCTTTAAGGAGTATATCATCTTAACTATAACGGGCGAAACGTGCCCGAAATCGCAGATAACTTCGCAGTTGAGCCTGTCGTCGGTGAGTGCGGCGCCCATAATTCCGGGCTCTCTGTGGCTAAGCGCACGGATCGCGTTAAATGAGTGCGTAATGCGCGAAACGCCTGCGTCAATGGCTCTTAAGGTCTCCTCGTAAGTCGCGTCGGAGTGTCCCGCCGATACCTTTACTCCCTTTTTAACCGCCTCTTTTATGACTTCCGTTGCGCCTTCGAGTTCGGGCGCTATCGTGATTATTTTAAGATGTCCTTCGGATGCCTCGTAAAGTTCGTTGAATACGGAAACGCTTGGGAGAATGAGGCTTCTCGGATTCATCGCGCCCTTCTTTTCCACGTTGAGAAAAGGTCCTTCTGAATGGATTCCGCCGATTTTCGCGCCTCGCGTTCCTTTCTTTATAAACGAAAGAGTGTGCTTTATGTTTGCAATCATGTTCGGAATCGGGGAGGCAAGCAGCGTCGACGCTACCGTCGTAATGCCCTCCGTCGCCTCAAATTCCGTAATCTTGTCGAGGTCGGAAAAATCGTTCGAATAAACTTCGCCCACAGCGCCGTGCGTGTGGCTGTCGATAAATCCGGCAAACAGATAATTTCCTTTCGCGTCGTAAACCTCTTCACCCTGTACCGGTGTAATGAGGTCTTGTATTTCCGAAATGACGCCGTCTTTGATTCTCAAATCCTTTTTTTCAATGCTGCCCGGCAGTACGGCGTTTGCGTTTTTTATTACCATAAAAAAGGCATCTCCTTTATTTAAGATTTTTCGAAAAACTGTCCTTTAACGTAACTATTCTGTTTATAACCGAAGGATTGTGAACGTCAACGCAGAAATATCCGTTTCTCACAAACT
This sequence comes from Clostridia bacterium, assembly GCA_017959195.1. Taxonomy (GTDB): domain Bacteria; phylum Bacillota; class Clostridia; order Oscillospirales; family CAG-382; genus UMGS882. The sequence goes on from JAGDBE010000023.1 coordinate 3,416, forward strand.
GGAATCTCTCGCCCGGCTTTGCGCCTTCAAGCGATTCTTCGAGCTTTGCGTTCTTCATCTCGATAAGACTGTCGGGGTTTACATAATCTCTGAAAGTCTTGTCCTCGGGGATTTCTCCGGTGTCCTCAATCGTGAATAACTTGTCGTACAGACGCACAACCGCGTCTTTTGCGTGCTCCTTGCTTACCCAGTGGATGGTGCCCTTGATTTTTCTGCCGTCGGGCGGATTTTTGCCGCCGGTTTCGGGGTCAACGGTACATAAAAGCTTTGCTATTTTGCCGTTCTCGTCGTAAACCGCCTCGTTGCATTTTACGACGTACGCGCTCATGAAGCGGACTTCCGAGCCGATTTTGAGCCGCTGGAATTTCGGCGGCGGATCGTCGGAAAAGTCGGCGCTTTCAATGTATAAATGCTTTGTAAACGGAACCTTTCTCGTACCCTCGTCGGGATTTTCGGGGTTGTTTGCAACCTCAAAATATTCCGTCTTGCCTTCTTCAAAATTCGTGATTTCGACTTCTATCGGGTCGAGGACCGCCATGCGGCGGAGCGCCTTTGAGTTGAGCTCTTCTCTTATGCAGTGCTCGAGAAGATTTATGTCGCAAAGCGAAAGCGCTTTCGAGATTCCCGAACGCTTGACGAATTCAAAAATCGATTCGGGAGTAAAGCCCCTTCTGCGAAGACCGCACAGCGTGGGCATTCTCGGGTCGTCCCAGCCGTCGACGAGCTTTTCTTCCACAAGCGCGCGAAGGTATCTCTTGCTCATAACCGTGTAGGTAACGTTTAAGCGTGCAAACTCTCTCTGCTTCGGCTTGTGTTCAAAACCGATGTTATCCACAACCCACTCGTAAAGCGGTCTGTGATTTTCAAATTCTATTGAGCAAAGCGAGTGCGTTATACCTTCAAGCGCGTCCTGAATCGGGTGCGCATAGTCGTAAAGCGGGTAGATGCACCACTTGTCTTTCTGGCGGTGGTGTGAAACGTGTAGAATTCTGTAAATCGCGGGGTCGCGCATGTTCATATTCGGCGACGACATGTCGATTTTGGCCCTGAGCGTGTGCGTGCCGTCGGCAAACTCGCCGTTTTTAATATTTTCAAAGAGTTCGAGGTTTTCTTCAACGCTTCTGCTGCGGTAGGGACTGTCCTTGCCGGGGGTAGTCAGAGTGCCTCTGTATTCCCTCATCTCGTCTGCCGAAAGGTCGCAGACGTACGCTTTTCCGTCTTTTATAAGCTTGAGAGCGTATTCGTAACACTTGTCAAAGTAGTCCGAGCCGTAGAAAATGCCGTCGGGAACGGCGCCGAGCCATTTAAGGTCCTCTTCTATCGACTTTACGTACTCGTCGTCTTCCTTTACGGGATTCGTGTCGTCGTACCTGAGATTGAAGAGTCCGCCGTACTTTTTGGCCATCGTGTAGTTTATCCATATCGCCTTTGCCGAGCCTATGTGGAGATATCCGTTGGGCTCCGGGGGAAAACGGGTGTGAATTCTTTCGGTAAGACCTGCGGCGATATCCTCGTTGATAACGTCTTCTATAAAATTCGAACCGGTCGTTGCTTCTTTTGCATCCATATTCATAAAAACCTTTCTTTGCAAATCGTATTATAAAGAATTACGCAAAAGCGGTTATTCTTTTGAGAACCCTGTCTTTTCCGAGCACCTGCATAACGGCGCACAGGTCGGGGGAGTTGTTTCTGCCGGTTACGGCGACTCTTATGATGTTGCTTACGTCGGTAACGCTTCCCTTGAAAGCTTCGGGATTTTCCTTAAATGCCTTCATGTCGGATGTGTAGCCGTATTTTTCGCTTATCGCCTTTACTTTTTCAAACCACGCGCTGTTGTCGTCTTCCGGTGAGTAAACTTCGGCGTAGTCCTTCAAAATCGCCTTTCTGTCGGACTCGGGAACGTTTGCGGGGAATGATTCCTCCACCTTGAAGAGTCCGTCGTAGTAATAGGATACGAAATCCTTGACTTCGCTCCAGCACGCAAAGTCTTTTCTCGGCTTTTTGCCGCCTCTGCCTATGGCAAAGAAGCTCTTTGCGTAGTTTTCGTCGGAAATGAGTAATTTATAAAAGTCCGCGTCGTTCTCACTTGCCCATTCCCTGACGTTTTCGTAAACCTCGTCAGCCGTCATTGAAGCTATTATGTTTTTGGAAACGTCATTGAACTTCGCAAGGTCGAACATCGCGCCGGAATTGCCCATATTCGAGGATTTGAACTGAAAATCCCTGTAAGACGCGTCTTTGTTTGCACTTCTCCACTGCTCGTAGTTGGAGTTGAGCAGCGTCATGAGGTATTCTATAACGCTTTTTGCGGGATAACCTTTTTCAAAATAGAAGCCGAGCGTGCATTCGGGGTCTTTTCTCTTTGACATCTTGCGCTTTGTGCCCGTTTCCTCGTCAAGCTTCATAACCTGCGCCGTGTGGCAGAATCTCGGCATCTTGAAACCGCAAGCTCTCCATAATTCCACGTGCCACGGCAGCGTCGAAAGCCATTCTTCGCCGCGAACGACGTCTGTTGTGCGCATAAAGTGGTCGTCGACTACGTGCGCGAAGTGGTAGGTCGGAATTCCGTCGGATTTGAGTAAAACGAAGTCCTGGTCGTTTTCGGGGAACGAAAGATTTCCCTGTATCGAGTCCTTGAAGTCGATTTTCTTTTCGGGATTGCCGAGCGACTTAAAACGTAAAACGAATTTTTCGCCGTTTTTTATCTTTTCTATCGCTTCTTCGACGGGCATGTCCCTGTGAAGCGCCCATTTTCCGTAATATCCGAAATTTTCCTTCGCCGCTTCCTGCTCGTCGTGGATTTTCTTCAAATCGTCTTCCGTGCAGAAGCAGGGGTACGCTCTTCCTTCAAGAAGCAGCTTTTTCGCAACGATGTGATATATTTTTGCTCTCTGGCGCTGTCTGTAAGGGCCGTATGCGCCTAAATCGCCGTCTTCGCTTGCGCCCTCGTCGAATTCTATTCCGAAAGCGCCGAGATATTTGATTATTTTTTCAACCGCGCCGGGAACCTCGCGCTTTTCGTCGGTGTCCTCTATTCTGAGATAGAAAACGCCGTCATTGGCGCTCGTGTGCGCGATTCTCTCGTCTGCAAGCGCGCCGTATAGGTTTCCTATGTGCATGGAACCCGTCGGGCTCGGCGCCATTCTCGTAACCTTGGCGTTTTCGCTTATGTTTCTTTTCGGGAAAACAGTTTCGAGATATTCCACCGTCTCGTTTTCCGCAACGTCGGGAAAAATGAGGGATGCGAGTACTTTCAGATTTTCAAGATTGTCCATTTGCGACCTTCCTTATTCCTGTATTTACAGAAGAAATGCCATTTCCAGCATAACTTCGTCGTCATCTATGTCTTCGTTTGAGTAAAAATATACGTTTCCGCCGCAGAAAGTAAAGCCCTGGGAGCGGTAAAAATCAATGGCGGGAACGTTGTAGTTCTGCGTTTCGAGAACTATTATGCAGTATTCCCGCTCTTTCGCAACGTTTTTTACGTAGTCCACTAAGAATTTGCCGACACCGCACCCTCTGTATTCGGGTTTTACAAGAAGCTGAGTCATGCGAAGGCGGTTGTTCCACTCTTCAGTGTCGAATTCGACGTATCCGCACTCGTTTCCGTTTTCGTCAACAGCCGCATACGCTTCGGCGTTCGGAAAGGTGTCCTGGTAAAGCGTGTCGGTGTTTTCCTTTTTTAAAACTCTTCCGTACGGCTTTCGCGTTAGAGTGTACGACATCCCGTCTTTTCCGTCTTTCAAAGACACTTCGTAGTGCTCGTCTGTTTCGTAAACGTAATGGAGCGGAAAATAGTCGTAAGAATCTTTGTCAAGATATTTGATTTCCACAAAAAACACCGCCCGATTATATTATTTTACATTCATAACATTATATCATAACTTTTGTGTATTTGCAAGAAATTAATAACATATTATTGAAAAAATTACGCATAAAAACGCGGAAAAAATAACGCCGTGCGAAAAAGCGTATTTGTGCAATATAAATAAAAAAACGCAAAAAAAATGGACATTTTTTCTTATTGCAAATAATGGGCAAAAGGTTTATAATAATATAAAATAGAAAAATTTTCTATTAATTGAAAGGGGAAATGAAAATGGCAAATTTCATTGCGGAAACCAATGCCATCAAAAACGTATGTTTGTTGGGACACGGAGGAAACGGCAAGACTTCGATTCTTGAAGCAATGCTTTATATAACGGGTGAGACCGACAGACTCGGAAAGACGGCAGACGGCAATACGGTCAGCGACTATGATCCCGAGGAAATTAAGAGACAGTATTCAATTTCCGACTCGGTTGCGCCGACGTTTTATAACGGCAAAAAAATTAATATAATCGACACTCCCGGCACGCTTGATTTCGCGGGCGAAGTTATGGAGGGTCTCAGAGTCGGAGGAACAGCCCTTATCGTGCTTGACGCAAAGAGCGGAATAGACACGGGCTGCGAACTTTCGTGGGAAAGAGCGACGAAATCTTCCGTTCCGAAGGCGTTTTTCATCAATAAGATCGACGACGAAAACGCAAACTTCACGGCAACGGTTGAAGCGCTCAGAGAAAAATTCGGAACAACTGTATGCCCCGTAACGGTACCGCTTATTGAAGACAGAAAATGCATAGGCATCGTAAACCTTATAAATAACAAGGCGTATAAATTCGAGGGCAAGGCACCGAAGGAAATAGCAATAGACGGCAAATTCGCGGATTATATCGCAACCAACAGAAGCGAACTTATGGAATCCCTCGCGTCGACGTCGGACGAGCTTATGGAAAAGTTCTTCGCAGACGAGGCGTTTACGGAAGAAGAAATGGGAACGGCTCTCGAAAAGGGCATGAACGACAGAACCATCTCGCCCGTTATGGCAGGTTCCGCCGCAACGCTCGACGGTATTATGTCGCTGCTTTACGTTATCTCGAACTCCTTCCCGAATCCGTTCGGAAAGAAGCACGAAAGAGACGTTGAAGGCAACCACGTAACCGTAGATCCCAACGGAAGCACGGCGCTGTTTGTTTATAAGACGGTATCCGACCCGTTCGTAGGCAAGATGTCGTATTTCAAGGTTATGAACGGCACGCTCAAGAAGGACATGGCGCTCAAGAACCTCACGACCGGAGACAGCGAAAAATTTGCTCATATATACGTCCTCAAAGGCAAGAAGCAGATTGAAGTCGACGAGCTCAAATGCGGAGACCTCGGCGTTACCGCAAAACTCTCGAATACCAATACCAACGATACGCTTTGCGCTTCCGGAAATACCGAATATATGAAGATCAAATATCCGGTACCGTATCACCGCATGGGCATAGTTCCCAAGGCAAAGGGCGACGAAGATAAGATTTCCGGCGCTATCGCAAGAATACTTGAAGAAGATCTCACCGTGCGCTATGAAAACAACCCCGAGACCAAGCAGATGACCATCGCCGGACTCGGAGAAACGCACCTTGACGTCATCATCACCAAGATAAAGAATAAGTACGGCGCGTCCGTCGAACTCACCGACGCTAAAATTCCTTACAGAGAAACGATAAAGAAGACCGTTCAGGTTGAAGGAAAGCATAAGAAGCAGTCGGGCGGAAGCGGACAGTACGGACACGTTAAAATCACGTTCTCTCCCGGTGCGGAAGAAGGCCTTACGTTCACGCAGAGCGTCGTAGGCGGTACGGTTCCGAAGGGATACTACCCGGCAGTTGAAAAGGGACTCCTTGAAGCAATGCAGAAGGGCGTTCTCGCAGGATTCCCGGTAGTTAATCTTGCAGCCGACCTGTTCGACGGTTCGTATCACCCCGTTGACTCCAACGAAATCTCCTTCAAACTTGCGGCAAAACTCGCATATAAAGAAGGACTTCCGAAGGCAAATCCCGTAATACTCGAACCGTACGGAACGCTCCACGTATATATCAACGAAAACCTCGTGGGCGACGTTATCGGCGACCTCAACAAGCGCAGAGGCAGAGTTCTGGGTATGAATCCGAGCGAAGAAAACCATAGCATAACCGTTGTTGAAGCGGAAGTGCCGCTTGCAGAGATGAATAACTACACAATTTCTCTCAGAGCGCTTTCACAGGGCAGAGGAACGTTTGATCTTGAATTCGTAAGATATGAAGAAGCACCCGCAAACGTGGCGCAGAAGATTATCGAAGAAGCAAAGAAAGAACAGACCGACGAAGACTGATAAACATAATGATAAAAATACCGCCGCGGCTATGCCGCGGCGGTATTTTTATGTTTTTTATTTTATTAAGCTGTATTTGTCGCTGTAATATGCGAAGGCTTCGGAGAAATCCTTGTCTTTCGCGGTTTTGATGTCGCTCAAATACTCGTGCGTGTCGAATAAGTCCTTGTCAAGCTCTATAATCGCAACGGCGATGTTGGAGCAGTGGTCGGCGATACGCTCAAAGTTTGTAAGCAGGTCGTTGAAGACGAAACCGTGGTCCAAAGAACAGCTTCCCGTCTGGACTCTTCTTATGTGGCGCATCTTTATCTCGTCGCAGAGACTGTCTATAACCTGTTCGAGCGGCTCAACCTTCTTCGCCATCTCGATGTCGTTGTTTATGAAGGAATCCGTTGCGAGAATAACCACTTCCGACAGCGCGGATGTAATGATGTCGAGCTCCTCCTGCGCTTCCTTTGAGAAAGTAAGCTTTTTCTGGTCGATTTCACGCGCAGTAAGGGAGAGGTTGACCGCATGGTCCGCGATGCGCTCAAAGTCGCCTATCGCATGCAGGATTTTTGAAATATCGCGGCTCTGGGACGCCGATAAATCGGCTCCCGTCAGCTTTACGAGATACGTGCCGAGCTTGTCCTCGTATTTGTCGATGACCTGCTCTTTTACCTGGATTTTTTCAAAAGTTTCGTCGGAATATTCGTATATAATCGAAATTGCACGCGAAAGATTTTTTCTCGCCTTTATCGCCATGGAGCAAACGGCGTTGTTGCTCTGCTCGATTGCGATTGCGGGGTGGGAAACAAAACGCTCTTCGAGACGCTCGATTTCGGCATTGTCCTCGAGCTCTTCGGGATTGTCCTTTATAATAAACGTTACGATTTTTTCAAGAACTTTTATGAAAGGCGTAAGCAAAATTACCGTCGCAAGCCTGAAAAGAGTGTTTATAAGCGCGATGCTTACCATGTTCACGGTAGCAGTCATGAACGAAAACGCAAGAAAATGATTAAGAACGTAGAAGATACCGGATATAACAATAACGCCTATTAAATCTATTATAAGATAAACAAGTGCAACGCGTTTGCCGGCGACGCTCGCCTCAATGGCTGAAAACAGAACGGGAAGCGCCGCGCCTATCGCAATACCCATTATAAGAGGAAACGCAATTTCAAAAGTAATTGCACCCGTCATTGAGAGCGCCTGCAAAATACCGACCGTTGCGGAAGCGCTTTGAAGCACGCACGTAAAGAGCATGCCCACAATAATACCTATAATGGGATTTTTGAACGACGTGAGCGCGTTTAAGAAGAAAGCGCTTTCCCTCAGAGGAGATACGGCAACGCTCATTGCCGACATACCTGTCATGAGAACGGCAAAACCCATGAGAATGTTGCCTATGTTGTGGTGAATACGCTTCTTGCAGAACATCCTCATAATTATTCCGATAACGGCAATAATACCCGTGAGAGTTACGGTTGAGAGAAGTTTTATAAAGTGGGAAGAGCCGTCGCTTATGCTTGATAAACAGACAATCCAGCCGGTAATGCTTGTGCCTAAGATTGCACCCAGCACGATACCTATTGCGTGTTTAACCTTCATCATTCCCGAATTTACAAATCCCACAACCATAATGGACGTCGCGGAAGAAGATTGAATTATGGCGGTAATTCCCGTTCCGAGCAGAACGCCCTTTAACGGAGTGCTTGAAAGTTTGTAAAGCACGAGTTCAAGTTTGTTTCCGGCAACGGTTTTCAGACCTTCTCCCATAAGGAGCATGCCGAAAAGAAACAGAGATACGCCGCCAAGTAAAGAAATAACGTCAGTAATACCCATTGCAAATCTCCGTCAAAAAGTTTTTCAGGCGTATGCGGATACACCCGAAATTATGATAACATATATTTGTAAAAAAACAGTTAATATAATGATGATTTGTTGTAAAAAAGAAAAATATGTACGATAATCTGTAATAACCGTAAAGAATCCCGCACGTCCGTGCGGGATTTTAATAATTTATCTTGCCATGATGTGCGCGATTTCGTAAAGCGAATTCATGTGTTCTTTGATGTTTTCGGCATCAATCATCATCTTTTCGCGAACGTCGGGAGCAAGGGAAGCGATTTCCTCTTCCGTCGCCTTGCCCTTTACGATTTTGTCGAGCATGAACGCATATTCCATCTCTACGTCGCAGATTTTGCCGTTGTTGTAGCAAACTACGAGGTTGTATTTGCCTTCCGTAAGCAGGTCAACCGCCTTTTTGCCCATAAGAGTTGCGATAACTCTGTCGGTGCAGGTGGGGCAGCCGCCGCGCTGAACGTGCGCAAGACGAGCGAACTTCGATTCTATGCCGGTGCGAGATTGAATTTCCTTCGTGAGATTTTCGGTGAAGTCTCCGCCCATGCCTTCGGAAGCGATGACGATGAAGTTTCTCTTTCCGAGCTTCGTGAGCTTCTGCATGCGGTCGATGAATTCCTCCTTGTCAAAGGGGATTTCCTTTATCGCAACGGCGATAGCGCCGGTTGCGATACCGCATTCAACGGCTATGTAGCCCGCGTTTCTTCCCATAACCTCAACGACGTTGCATCTGTCGTGGGATTCGCAGGTGTCTCTGAGCCTGTCAACCATCTCGATAACGGTGTTCTTCGCGGTGTCGTAACCGATGGTGTAATCGGTTGCCGAAATGTCGTTGTCTATCGTTCCGGGAATACCGATGCAGGGAATGCCGAGTCTCGATAAATCCGTAGCTCCGCGGAAGGTTCCGTCGCCGCCTATGCAGACGATGCCGTCAATGCCGTTCTTGCGGCAGTTTTCAACCGCAATCTGCAGACCTTCGGGAGTCTTGAACTTGTCGCATCTGTTTGAAAAAAGTATCGTGCCGCCGTGATTAATTATGTTTGAAACGTCTCTTGAGGAAAGAAGCTTCATGTCGTTTTCAATAAGGCCTTTGTAGCCCTCGTAAATGCCCATAACTTCTATTCCCTTGAAAACTGCGCTTATTACGACCGCGCGGACTGCGGCATTCATGCCGGGAGCGTCTCCGCCCGAGGTGAGAACGCCGATTCTCTTAAAAGTTTTGTTTGCCATACCGACCATCCTTTATTTTAACGATTTTTTCCAATTTCAAGTATTATTTTAACTGTATATCATAATAAAATGGTTA
>JAGDBE010000230.1 GCA_017959195.1 Clostridia bacterium
AATAGTAAAAACGAATAATTGCAACACATTTTTGTAAAGTGAAAGGAAGTTTTGAGTTGAAAAAACCGCTCGTGCTTTCCCCCGCGGGTTCATTTGAATCGCTCGTCTCCGCGATAGACGCGGGAGCAGACGAGGTGTATTTCGGACTTTCTTCGCATAACGCGAGAATAAACGCGAAGAATTTCACGAAAAGCGAAGCGAAAGAAGCACTGAAACTCTGCCGCCTTTACGGAGTAAAGACGGATATAACGCTCAATACCCTTATAACCGACCGCGAGATGAAGGAAGCGTGCGAAATCGCGTATTTTGCCGCCTGCGAGGGCGCAGACGCGTTTATCATTCAGGACATAGGCCTTGCGCAAACTTTAAAAAAAGCAGTTCCGGGAATAGTTCTTCACGCAAGCACCCAGTGCACCTGCCATAGTAAAGACGGCGCCGAAATGCTCAAAGACGCCGGCTTTGACAGAGTCGTGCTCGCAAGGGAACTCGATAGGGAAAGTATAAAAAATATCGTAAAAACGGGAATAGAAACGGAAATTTTCGTCCACGGCGCGCTGTGCGTGTGCCATTCGGGCGACTGCCTCATGAGCTCGGTCATCGGCAAGAGAAGCGGAAACAGGGGACTCTGCGCACAGCCGTGCAGACTTCCGTACGGAATAGCCGGCGATATGTCAGATAACCCGGAAAAAGGGTATCCGCTGAGCTTGAAGGACATGTCTCTTGCAAATCATATAAAAGAAATATCACAGCTCGGCGTTACCGCCCTTAAAATCGAGGGCAGAATGAAACCGGAAGAGTACGTCCGCGGCACGACCGAAATATATAAAAAACTCGTAACCGAAAACAGAAACGCGACAGAAGCCGAGATTACCCGCCTTGAAAACCTCTTTTCGAGAAGCGGCTTTACCGACGGCTATTTTACGGGAAAATACCTTGAAAACAATAAGGAAATGTACGGAATACGCACCGACGCCGATAAGGAGAAGACCAAAAACGAAGGCATTGAAAAAAGCGTAAAAACCAAAAGAAAAATTGACGTTTTCGCAAGTTTTTGCGAAAATAAACCGCCTTTTCTGAAGCTGACGCTTAACGCGGAAAAAAATAAGACTTACACATCGTGCGTAAAAGGCGAAAACCCGCTTGAATCCGCGCAAAACGCGCCTTTAACGGCTGAAGAACTCAAAAAATCGCTGCTTAAATTCGGAAACACCCCGTTTGAATGTGAAAACTTCACACTTGAACTGAAAGGAAGCGTTTTTGCGCCGAAAGCCGTGATAAATTCTCTCAGAAGAGCGGCGGTCCGGGCGCTCGAAAAGGAAATTCTCTCGGAAATAAAGGAATATTCCTTCAACGGCGCGGCGCTTGAACTTTTCGCGGAAAAACCGCAAAAAGAAAGTAAAGCAAAGTGCAGATATTTCGCAAATACCGCGGAAAACGCATTAAAAATCATAAAAAACGAGCCGTTTAGCGAAAAATATGAGACCGAAAGCGTGTGCATTCCGCTTTTGTCGCTTGACGACGGAAAAATAACCGAAATCATGTCTCTGTCGCGCGAAAAAGACATTCCGCTCGGCGTGAGGATGCCGAAAATACTTTTCGATAACGAAACGGAAAAAGCAAAAGATTTGCTCAAAAAAGCCGAAAAACTCGGCGTAAAATATGCCATCTGCGAGAATATCGGACAGATTCCGCTCGTAAAAAAAGCGGGACTCGGCTTTTGCGCAGGTCAGTTTCTGAACGTATTTAACTCATATACCGCCGACTTTTTCGCAAAAGAAGGCGCAAAATCGGTAACCCTGTCGCCCGAGCTTCTTGACGCACAGATGCGGGATATTAAAACGGACGCGGACAAGGCAGTTGCCGCGTCGGGCAGACTCGAACTCATGACGCTCGAAAGCTGCGTCATGCGCGCAAACGGCAGGTGCAAAAACAAAAAATCCGGCGAAATCTGCGCATACCTTTCCGACCGCATGAACGTGCGCTTTCCCGTCCGCGCCGACATGCGCCTGTGCGGTACGGGCTACCCGTGCAGAAACACGGTTTTGAACAGCGTTTCCCTTAAACTGATTGAAAAGCCCGACGCGTTAAAGAAAGCGGGCGCCGACATAATTATTGCTTACGAGGAATGAAAAACTGATATGAAAATAGGAAATATTGAACTGAAACACGGACTGTTTCTCGCGCCGATGGCGGGCGTGAGCGACGCCGCGTTCAGACGGATGTGTAAAAAGTACGGCGCCGAAATGGTCTGCACCGAGATGATTTCTTCAAGGGCGCTGTGCTATAACGACAAAAAGACAAAGGAGCTCGCGGTCATATCCGATGACGAAAGGCCGTGCGCTCTGCAGATTTTCGGAAACGACCCCGAAATCATGGCAAAATCCGCGCTCATCGCGCTTGAGTTCTCCCCCGACGCAATAGACATAAATATGGGCTGCCCCGCGCCGAAAATCGCGGGAAACGGCGACGGAAGCGCGCTTATGAGAAAACCGAAACTTGCTTACGAAATCGTAAAGC
>JAGDBE010000024.1 GCA_017959195.1 Clostridia bacterium
AAGAAGCGCTTCCGCGTCAACAAGCGCGCCTCTTGACGTATTTATTATTATGACTCCCTTTTTCATCTTTTCTATCGCTTTACGGTCAATCATATGGTACGTTTCGGAATTCAGGGGGCAGTGAAGCGAAATTATATCGCTCTTTTCGAACAGCTCGTCAAGCTGCGCGTACTTTATCCCGCTTTCTTCCGACGGAAATTTATCGTATGCAATTACGTTCATTTCAAACCCCTTGCATATAGCGGCAAAAATTTTCCCTATCCTTCCCGTGCCTATAATTCCGACGGTTTTCCCGTTAAGATTAAATCCCGTAAGTCCGTTAAGAGAAAAATTGAAATCTTTCGTGCGGTTATACGCCTTATGAATACGCCTCACCGACGTGAGCAGCATTGCCATTGCGTGTTCCGCAACGGAATGTGGCGAATACGCGGGCACGTGCACGACGTGTATTTTTCCGAAAGCGTGCTTCACGTCGACGTTATTATACCCTGCCGACCTCAGCGCAATAAGTTTTATTCCGTACCCGTACAGTTTATCTATAACCGCCGCGATTACGGGATCGTTTACGAAAACGCACACAGCGTCGCTTCCCTCAGCAAGCCGTGCTGTATCCTCATTGAGTTTTGCCTCTAAAAATTTGAATTCCAGTCCGTGCTCTTTTCCGTATCTTTCAAAAGACGGTTTATCGTACGGTTTTGTGTCAAAAAAAGCTATTTTCATTCTATTCTCCGTTTCGTTTTCTTTTTATGTGCTTTTTTATGACGTCAAACGTTTCATCGCTTATGTCGTGTTCCATTCTGCATGCGTCCGCAACCGCCGTTTTTTCCTTTACTCCGAGCATCATGAGAATTTCGGACAGCACCGTGTGCCTTTCGTATATCTTTTCGGCGTGGGCCCTTCCCTTTTCGGTAAACGCAATAAATCCGTTTTCGTCGATTATGACGTATCCGTCTTTTTTGAGTTTTGAAAGCGCTCTGCTTACAGAAGCTTTAGAAAAGCCCATCTGCTCGCAGACGTCTACCGCCCTTACCATATTCTTCTTTTTGCCGATTATGAGTATGGATTCAAGATACATTTCGCCGGATTCCTGCATTTTTTCACCGCCTTTTTTCTTTCTATTTCTATTATACATATTTTTGCGGCAATTTCAAGTTATTTTAAGGTAACTTCTCGTTTTTTATTATAATTATTCAACAATTTCCTTTTAAACCCGTGTTTTTTTATCGGAAATATATACAAATTCAAAAAAAATTTCAAAAACCTCTTGACAAGTTAGCATAGGGTAACTATAATATAGACAGAAGTTAGCGTATGCTAACCGAAGTTTTGGAAAGAAGGAATAAAATGATGCCGCTTATGTTTGCTCCGGAAGGAGAGGAAAACATAATCAAACAAGTCGGCGGGAAGCCCGAAATCCGCAAACACCTCGAAACGCTCGGGTTTGTTGCCGGCGCAAACGTGAAAATCGTTGCCGAAACGGGCGGAAACCTCATTGTAAGCATTAAAGAGTCGAGAATCGCCATTAGCAGAGAAATGGCGCAGAAAATTATGATTTAAGGAGGAAATGCCATGAAAACGTTAAAAGACGCAAAAATCGGAGAGACCGTAAAGGTTGTGAAGCTCCACGGCGAAGGCGCTGTTAAGCGCCGCATTATGGATATGGGAAGTACAAAGGGAGTCGAAATTTACGTGCGCAAGGTCGCTCCCCTCGGAGACCCCGTCGAAATCACCGTGCGCGCCTACGAGCTCAGTCTCCGCAAGGCCGACGCGCAGATGGTGGAAATCGAATAATTCTTTTTTCGGGGACTTTTCCCCTATATTATTTGCATATTGGTTACCTATGGGTAACTAAAAGGAGGAAAATTTATGGAAATCAAAATTGCCCTTGCGGGCAATCCCAACAGCGGAAAAACCACGTTATTCAACGCGCTTACGGGTTCCAACCAGTTTGTCGGAAACTGGCCGGGCGTTACGGTGGAGAAAAAGGAAGGACGGCTCAAAAAGCATGACGACGTTATAATTACCGACCTGCCGGGCATTTATTCCCTCTCCCCCTACACCCTTGAAGAAGTCGTTGCGAGAAACTACCTGCTCGACGAGAGTCCCGACGCGATACTCAACATAATAGACGGCACAAACCTCGAAAGAAACCTCTATCTTACGACTCAGCTGACGGAGCTCGGCATTCCCGTCGTCGCCGCGATAAATATGATGGATATAGTCCGCAAAAACGGCGACGTCATAAACGTAAATCAACTTTCGGAAGCCCTCGGCTGCAAGGTGGTCGAGATTTCGGCGCTCAAAGGAGACGGCGTCATGGAGGCGGCGGAAGAGGCGGTTCTTGCCGCGAAAAACACGAAAACCGTGCCGAAGCACAGTTTTTCGGGCGCGGTTGAGCACGCAATTGCGCACATTGAAGAAGCGGTTTTACACTCCCTGCCGGAAGAAAAGCAGAGATGGTATGCAATAAAAATTTTCGAGCGCGACGACAAGGTCCTCGAAAAGCTCGACATAAAGCCCGACGTGCTGAAACACATTGAGGCAGACATCAAAAGTGCCGAAAAGGAGCTTGACGACGACGCGGAAAGCATTATCACGAACGAGCGCTACGTATACATAGCTTCAATCATAAAATCGTGCTACAGGAAGAAGGACTCGAAAAAGCTCTCTGCGTCAGACAAAATTGACCGCATAGTTACAAACAGGTTTCTCGGACTTCCGATTTTCGCGGTTATAATGTTTCTCATCTATTTTATCGCGATGGCGCCGGACGCGCCGGGTACCAAACTTACCGACTGGGCGAACGACGGTCTTTTCGGAGACGGATTTCATCTGTTCGGCATAGGCGCATCCGCTTATGAAGAAAAGGCGGAAGAATATTCCGACGCTTCAAACGTTATCGACGCGTTTATCGGAATCGACGACGATACGACGGTCGAGTCGGTAAAAGAGGCGTTCGGCTCGTTTAAGGAAGGCGACAAAGCATCGTACGAACTCGAAGACGAGGAAACGCTTGCGGCGGAAGAGGTTGAATATTCGTATGAAGACCTTCAAAACGCCGTTTCGGTTTACGAAAAATACGATGGCGCCGAGCCGGATCCTGCTGACGACGGCGTATGGGTGCCGAGCATCCCTGTTCTTGTTGAAAGCGGGCTTGACGCGATAAACTGTGCGCCATGGCTTAAAGGCCTGATTTTGGACGGTATTATCGCGGGTGTGGGCGCCGTTCTGGGATTTGTTCCCCAGATGCTCGTTCTGTTCTTGCTTCTTGCGTTTTTGGAAGCGTGCGGCTACATGGCGCGCATCGCGTTCATTCTCGACAGAATTTTCCGCAGATTCGGTCTTTCGGGAAAATCGTTCATACCCATGCTCGTCGGCACGGGCTGCGGAGTTCCCGGAATTATGGCGTCGCGCACCATTGAAAACGAGCGCGACCGCCGTATGACGATAATGACGACGACGTTTATTCCGTGCAGCGCAAAGCTTCCGTTCATCGCGATGATTTCCGGCGCGCTGTTCGGCGGCTCGGCTCTCGTATCCGTGAGCGCGTACTTTATCGGAATGGCGGCAATAATCGTTTCGGGCATTATTCTCAAAAAGACAAAGATGTTTGAAGGCGACCCCGCACCGTTCTTAATGGAGCTTCGCGCATACCTCATGCCGACTCTTTCAATCGTTCTCCGCTCTATG
>JAGDBE010000231.1 GCA_017959195.1 Clostridia bacterium
AAGCAAATAAAACCACAAAAAATGCGGAAAAATAAATTAAGAGTGAACTCTTTGTACCCGTAAGCCGCCTAAAAAGGCGGCTTACGTCGGTAATGCGAAGGAACGCGTAAAAAAACGAAAAATGCGTTACGGAAAGGAATGAAACTTATGGCACTCGTACCAATGGTAGTAGAACAGACAAATCACGGTGAAAGGTCTTTTGATATTTATTCGAGACTTTTGAATGACAGAATAGTATTTTTGGGAGACGAAATAAACGATACCACGGCGTCGCTCGTTGTGGCTCAGCTTCTATATCTCGAAGCGCAGGATCCCGATAAGGATATATCGCTCTATATAAACAGCCCGGGCGGCTCGATAACGTCGGGAATGGCGATATACGATACCATGAATTACATCAAATGCGACGTGTCCACGGTATGCGTGGGTATGGCGGCAAGCAGGGGCGCGTTTCTGCTCTCGTCGGGAGCGAAAGGCAATCGCTTTGCGCTTCCCAACAGCGAAATCATGATACATCAGCCTCTCGGCGGCATGCAGGGACAGGCGACTGACATCAAGATTCACGCCGACAGAATAATTCAGATAAAGAATAAGCTCAATAAGATACTTTCCGAACAGACGGGAAAACCCTTGAAGGTAATCGAAAGGGACACCGACAGAGATAACTTCATGACAGCCGAGCAGGCATGCGAATACGGACTCGTTGATAAGGTAATATTCAGAAAAGACTGATAAAAGAGGAGCAAACAATGCCGAATAACGGAACGGATAAAAAAAGAATCTGTGCGTTTTGCAAAAAAGAGGAAAAAGACGTCGGACGCCTTATTTTGGGACCCGACGGAATAAATATTTGCTCGTCGTGCATAGCGGTCTGCGCGGATATCTTGGAAAGTCTTGAAGAAGACGAGAGAAACAAAAACGAAAGCGATACGCTTACCCTTGCAAATCTTCCC
The DNA here is from genome assembly GCA_017959195.1 of Clostridia bacterium. GTDB lineage: Bacteria > Bacillota > Clostridia > Oscillospirales > CAG-382 > UMGS882. Next base: position 954 of record JAGDBE010000231.1, read on the forward strand.
AAACCGTCGGAAATGAAGGAAATGCTCGACAGATACGTCATAGGGCAGGATAAGGCGAAGGTAACGCTGTCCGTTGCGGTGTATAACCACTATAAGAGAATTCTCCAGAAGAATAACGATAACGAAGTTGAGATACAAAAGAGCAACGTGCTTCTCGTGGGACCGACGGGCGTCGGTAAAACCATGCTCGCACAGTCGCTCGCAAAGCTCTTGAAGGTTCCGTTTGCAATAGCGGACGCAACGACGCTCACCGAAGCGGGCTACGTCGGCGAAGACGTTGAAAATATATTGCTTCGTCTCATTCAGGCGGCCGACTACGATATCGCGCTTGCCGAAAAGGGAATAATCTATATCGACGAGATAGATAAGATATCCAGAAAAAGCGAAAACCGCTCGATAACGAGAGACGTTTCGGGAGAGGGCGTTCAGCAGGCGCTGCTGAAAATCCTTGAGGGAACCGTTTCCAACGTGCCGCCCCAGGGAGGCAGAAAGCATCCTAATCAGGAATTTATCCAGATAAATACCGAAAATATTCTGTTCATATGCGGAGGCGCGTTTGACGGAATAGAGGAAATCATCAAAAACAGGACGGGAAAACAGGGACTCGGCTTCGGCGCGGATATAAAGACGAAGGAAGAAAAGAGAAAGAGCGATATCTTAGAGCAGATAGAGTCGCACGACCTCGTAAAATACGGACTTATACCCGAACTTGTCGGCAGAATTCCGCTTATAACGACGCTTTCCCCGCTCGATACCGACGCGCTCGTGAGAATTCTTACCGAGCCGAAAAACGCGCTGACAAAGCAGTATAAAAAACTGTTTGCGATGGAAAACACCGAGCTTGAATTCGAGCCGGAGGCGCTCAAAGCGATAGCGAACCTCGCCGAAAAGAGAAACACCGGCGCAAGGGGCCTTCGCGCCATCACCGAGGAAGTAATGACAGAGATAATGTTCGACCTTCCCGACGATAAAAAGGTAAAGAAGATCATAATCACAAAGGACGCCGTCGAGAGAAAAGGCGGAATAAAGAGGATTTATAAGTAAAAATCAGGAAAACGGAAGAAAAAGGAGGCGGAAAAGCGTGAAATTACCTGAAAAGATCAAGATATATTACCATAAACCCGCGATAAGAAAGATAAATACGGCGACAAACGAAGCAAAAAACGCGGAATATAATCTTTTGCGGATAAAGCAGGAATACTCCGATGAATCCCTGCCGGAAAATGCGCAAAGATTAAGCGAGAATAAGGCTTTTTCACCGAAACCCGCCGAAAAAACGCCTTTCGACGTAGTAAAGGAAAAGATATTCAACTGCAGCGCAAAAACCCTGCAGACGTTCGGTCTGACGGGTAAGTACGACGGCTTCAAGTACATATGCACGGCGGTCGAGAAGATACTGACGTGCGAAAAGAAGCCGCATTTCCAGAGCATTTACTCCCAGATAGCAAAAGAACAGAACGTGAGCAACTTCTGCGTCGAGAGGGATATAAGATACGCGATAAAAAGAATAATAGATCCGGAAAAACGCATGAAAATGACGGCGGTTTTCGGGGATTTTGCGCGTAACGGCAAATTCTCAAACAGCAGATTCCTGACCATGCTCGCAGCAGACATTTTCGAAAAGCTGTTTTTGCTTGAAAACGTGAGATTAATACCGACGACTTAAAATAAAAAACGCTTAACGGAAATTTAATTGTTTTTTATACTGCGTTCATAAATCAGTGTTAGAATATAAAAGAATCATAAAACTTTGGAGGAAATAAAATGGATTATTTTGCTTATATGCTTGACGACGCGGCGGCAGCGGCAGACGGAACTGCGGCAGCGGGCTCATGGTGGACAATGCCGCTTATGCTTGCGGTTTTTGTGGGCGCTATGTATTTCTTTATGATAAGACCGCAGAAAAAGCAGGAAAAACAGATTGCTGATATGAGAAACAGCCTTACCATAGGCGATGAAATCACGACGAACGGCGGAATCATAGGAAGAATCGTTCATATAAAAGACGATATAGTAACGGTTGAAACGGGCGCCGACAGAGTAAAGATAAAGGTGCGCAAATGGGCGATAGCGACGGTTGACAAGAAGATAGACGCAAAGCCGAACGTTCCGAAGGGCGGATATAAGGTTACGGGCGTAAAGAAAGCCGAAGATAAGCCGGAACTCAAATAAATTTCAAAGAAAACTGCCGCATATACGGCAGTTTTTTGTTTTCCTATATATATAATAAAAAAAACGGGAACTTATTTTGTAAATTCACCGTCATATAATTAAAATTTGAAAAAAATTGGAAAAACGAGGTGTAAAAAATGAAAAAAATAATTTCAGTGATACTCGCGATACTCATGATTACGGCAAGTTTCGTATCGTACGCTGCGCCGCGCTACGAAAACGAGCCGAAACCCGAGGAAATGGAAAAGATGATTTCCATAGTAAAGCCCAAACTCGATATTCCCGCGGACTGCAATGTTTTCGACTGGTACTATAACGCCGGAACATATTACAGAAGCAGCAGCTGGAATTTTTCGTGGAACGACGAGAATTATAACAAGCATTACAGCGTTTCCTGCGACAACGAGGGCAACATAACGAGCTTTTATTTTTCTGATTGGAGTTATGAGGAGAAAACGAGCAGACTTCCCGCTTTCACGAAGGAAGAGCTTAAGGGAAACGCCGATAAGTGCATCCAAATGCTGCGCCCCGACGCGTTTCCGCACCTTGTGCTCACAAATTCCTACGCGCAGATTTATTCCCGCACGTTTACCTACGAATATACGAGATTTGAGGACGGAGTGGCCGTTCCCGAGGAAAGAGCGTACGTTTCGGTCGATTTTTCAAACGGAAAAGTCAACAGTTTTTCGATTTCGTACAACACGCACGTTACGTTCGGAAAAAAGGATAACGTGGGAGAAGAAAAGGCAAAAGAACTCATAAAAAGCGAGCAGAATATGATTCTCTCATACCGCATAAAGAGGGACTACGAATCGAAAACCGTAAAGGCGTACCTCGTTTATACGCCTGAGGTAGGTTATATTTCCGTAAACGCCGAAACGGGCGAAATCTGCCTTGAAAGAAACACGTGGAACGTGCAGACCGAGCCGCGTGCCGAGAAAGCAGCAGGACTCGCGTCGTCCGACAACGCAATGTTTGAGGCAGACGAAGGAGCGTCAGACTATAAGCTCACCGAGGAGGAAAGAGCGCAGGTTGACCTGCTCGACAGCCTTATCACGAAGGACGAGGCGGTAAAGGCGGTTAAGGAAAATAAATATCTCTATATCGATAACGACGCAACGGCGGTTGACGCGTATCTTACGAAAAATTACGGTTCAAGACCGTATTATTACTACGGAAACGACGGCGGCGCAAAGGACGAGGACTACGCGTGGAGAATAACCTTCTCGGCACCGTACAGAGAGAGCGACAGCTACGAGGAATGGGAAAAGACGGGATATTTCTCGCCGTATATGTATGCGCTTGTAAACGCAAAAACCGGAAAAATCATGGAATACCGCGCAAGCGTGCCTCATTATAAATATTACGTGAACGATTACAGAAAGATTGAAATACCTGCGCTTAAATACGACGAAGAAAGCGCGAAAGCGATATTCGAGGAATTCGCAAACGACGTGATTCCCGAAAAAATGGAGCTTTCGAGATACACCGACTGCTACAGCGGAACGGTAATCGATTATGCAAACGCCGAAAAATATGAGGACCCCGTTTACAGGACGAGAAACTTCAGCTACGTCAGGGTAAACGAAGGCGTCGACTTCGATTATAACAGCATTTCGGGCGAGGTTGACCTCGTTACCGGAAAAATCACGGGCTTCAACTGCTATTGGTACGACGACGTGCAGTTTGAGTCGCCGAAAGACGCGATTTCAGCCGAAGAAGCGCTTGACGTGCTGCTTTCAGACGAGGGCTTCGGACTCAATTACGAAATAAACAGCAATTATACTTATAATCAGTACCTTATCGATATGGAAAAGGAAAATTACGATATAAACGAGCTTTATGAGACCGAACAGTATTCGAGACTCGTGTATTCGGGATATAACCACTATTCAACGACGGTTCTTGCGCTGACGGGCAAAATATCGGATTACAGCGGCGAAGAATATACAAAGAAGGGCGATTATAATTATACCGATATAGATTCACACTGGGCAAAGGACGACATACTTATGCTTGCCGACCTCGGAATAGGCTTTGAGGGCGACAAATTCCTGCCCGACGAAAAGATAGATTTTGCGGACTTTGCATACCTTGCAAACTCACTCGACCTCTACTCGCCCGACCTGAACAACGACAAATACGACGAGAACGGAAACGAAAAGACCGGGTACCTTACCAGAACGCAGGCGGTAAAATATATTATCGACGCCGCGGGCTATAAAAAGATTGCGGCAATGAAGAATATCTTCATCACCGATTTTAACGACAACAATCTGCTTGACGACGGGGACGTCGGATATATCGCGATAGCAAGAGGATTCGGCTTCGTACAGGGCGATCTGAACTCCTTCAGACCGTACGACGACCTCACGAGAGCAGAAGCCGTAACGATAATTCTCAATTACATCAGATTTTCAGAATAATTCACCGAAAAATCACATTCATAACAGCATAGTATCAAAAAAACGGATTATACTTTAACTGTAAACAAAAAAAGTATCAAATAACGTTTTTGAAAGGACGATGTTGTTATGGATAAAGATTATGAAAACGTTCAGAACGCTTCCGAACCTGAAATTTCCCAAGAAATAAAAGAAGAATTGACCGAAGAAGTCAAAGAACAGGCAGAAGAAATAAGGGAAGAAGTAAAAGAAGAAACAAGCGGGCAAGCCAAAGAAGCAAAGG
>JAGDBE010000232.1 GCA_017959195.1 Clostridia bacterium
AAGCTCTTTTGCACTGTCCGCCGTGATGTCGGGGGAATACCCGTCAAAACTGTGTTTTCCGCCGAAACCCCACGTAACGCCCACGCACTTTAATTCCGAATTTCTCGCAGTCATCACGTCGACGCTTGAATCCCCGACGTAAAGCACCGAATCGGGCGGTACTTTAAGATAATCGAGCGCACGCCTTATGCACGCTTTGTCGGGCTTTCTCGGAAGATTTTCTCCCGTGCCCGAAAAGTAGTCGAAAACACATTTTCCGAAACATATTTCGAGCAGCGCGCCGACAAGTTTTTCCGGCTTGTTTGAAACGACGGCAAGCTTGATTCCACCGTCTTTCAGCTTTTTGACAAGTTCGGGAATTTTATCGTACGGACGCGTCTTTTCACAGACGTGCTCCGCGTAAACTTCAAGATATCTTTCAAGAACGGCGCTTACGTTTTCGTCTGAACGCGCGTTTTCGGGAAGCGCAAGGAAAATCAAGCGCCGCGCGCCGTTGTTTATGTAGGTTTTTACTTCCGAAACAGACCTTTTCGGGTACCCGAATTCGCAAAGCGTGATATTTACCGCGTTTGTGATGTCCTCTATCGTGTCAAGCAGCGTGCCGTCGAGGTCGAACATGACGCACGCGTATTTTGCGTTTTTCATAATCATAGTTCGTCGAGAGGCCTTTCAAATTCGTGTAATAGGTTGTCGATAAAATAGCGCAGCTCCTCACAGCTTTCCGCAATTTTTTCAACCGAGGCGCGGTTTGCTTCAAGCGCCTTGGAAAACTCGCTGTTTCCGATTTTCTGCTCCTGAATGCACTTTATGAGCGCGCATAACTTGTCTGCCGCCTTGATTATTATTTTTTCCTCTCCGCTTTCATGGTCGAGAGCCGAGGAATATGAGGATTTCAGGTCGTCGGGAAGCTTGGAAATAAGGGTTTCGCATGCGCTTTTTTCTATCTCCTTGTAGCTTTCGGAAATGTGGCTGTCGTGGTATTTTACGGGAGTCGGCATGTCGCCGGTGTAAATCTCGCTTATGTCGTGGTAAAGCGCCTTTATCACAATGCTTCCCACGTCGTATTTTTTGCCGAATTTCTCGTTTCCGACGGTTGCGAGCGCATGCGCGAGCATGGCGCACTCGGCGCTGTGTTCAAGCAGATTTTCGGGAATGGAATTTCTCATAAGCCCCCAGCGGTTGATGTATTTCATCCTGAAAGCAAGCGGGAAAAAGGTGTAACGCTCCATGTCTGACCTCCGTAAGATAGAATTTTGTCGCTTTATAATATTTTACTACAAGCAAAGATAAAAAGCAATATCAAAAAGAGTACACGCAAAAAACGCCCGCGGCGGAAATGATAAAAAGGCGCGAAAACGCGTAATTTGTTAAATTTTTAAATATAATATTTACATATATGAGGTTATGATGTATAATATACTATGTATAAGTTTTTTTTGAAAGGAATTCAATTATGGCAGTATTTACCAAGATTTTCGGCACGAGAAGCGAGAGAGAAATCAAAAAAATGATGCCGATAGTCAATGAAATAGAATCACTTTCCGATAAATACGAAAAGATGAGCGAAAGCGAACTCAGAGGGGTAACGAATAAACTCAAAGAACGCCTTGCAAACGGAGAAACGCTTGACGACGTGCTTCCCGACGCGTTTGCGGCGGTAAGAGAAGCGGCATGGCGCGTGCTCGGAAAGAAACACTATAGGGTTCAGCTCGTGGGCGGCATAGTAATCCACGAGGGAAGAATAGCCGAAATGAAGACGGGCGAAGGAAAAACGCTCATGGCGACGCTTCCCGCGTACCTCAATGCGCTTAACGGCAAAGGCGTTCATATCGTAACGGTAAACGACTACCTTGCACGCCGCGACAGCGAGTGGATGGGAAAGATATATAATTACCTCGGACTGTCCGTCGGACTTATAGTCAACGGACTTAATCAGGAGGAACGCAGAAAGGCGTACAGCGCCGATATAACCTACGGAACGAATAACGAGTTCGGCTTTGACTACCTGCGCGACAATATGGTAACCGAAAAGAGAAACCTCGTGCAGCGCGGACACGTATTCGCGATAGTCGACGAGGTCGACTCCATTCTGATAGACGAAGCGAGAACTCCGCTTATTATTTCGGGCCCGGGCGACCAGTCGAGCGAGATGTATAAAAAGGCGGATAAACTTGCGCAGTCAATGAAGGCGCACGTCATAAAGGAACTCGACAGTAAGGAGTCCCACGAGGATATCGAGGGCGACTATATCGTCGACGAAAAGGCGAGAACCGCGACGCTCACCGCGGAAGGCATAAGAAAGGCCGAAAAATATTTCGGAATAGAAAACCTCTCCGACCCCGAAAACGTAACGATAGCCGACCATATTAACCTTGCCATCAAGGCGAGAGGCACCATGAAACGCGATATAGACTACGTCGTAAAGGACGGAGAAGTGCTTATCGTGGACGCCTTCACGGGCAGAATCATGCTCGGCAGACGCTATTCCAACGGACTCCACCAGGCGATAGAGGCAAAAGAGGGCGTAAACGTCAGAAGCGAATCCAAAACGCTTGCGACGATAACCTTCCAGAATTATTTCAGACTGTATGAAAAGCTTTCCGGTATGACGGGAACGGCGCTCACCGAAGAAGACGAATTCAGAGAGATATATAACCTCGACGTTGTGGAAATCCCCACAAATAAGCCGATGATAAGGGAAGACCTGCCCGACGTCGTTTACAGAACGAGAAAGGGCAAATATAACGCGATAGTCGAGCAGATAAAGGAATGCCACGAAAAAGGACAGCCGGTGCTCGTCGGAACCGTTTCGATAGAAAAGAGCGAGGAGCTTTCCGCTCTGCTTAACAGAAACGGAATTGCGCATACCGTGCTCAACGCGAAATTCCACGAAAAAGAAGCCGAAATCGTAGCCCAGGCGGGCAAATTCGGCGCCGTAACCATCTCCACCAATATGGCGGGCAGAGGAACGGATATAACCCTCGGCGGAAACGCCGAATACCTCGCCAAAAACGAGATGAGAAAACTCGGTAATACGCCCGAGCAGATAAACGACGCCACAAGCTACTTTGAGACAGACGACGAAGAGATTTTGAAGCTCAGAGAGCAGTATGCAAAGATATTAAAGCAGTACGAGGAAGAGATCAAACCCGAAGCGCAGAAGGTAGTTGAAGCGGGCGGCCTTTATATACTCGGCACCGAAAGACACGAAAGCCGCCGTATAGATAACCAGCTTCGCGGCCGTTCGGGACGTCAGGGCGACCCCGGAGAATCGAGATTTTTCTTATCTCTTGAAGACGACCTGCTCAGACTCTTCGGAAGCGAGAGAATCCAGAGCGTCGTCGAAAGACTCGGACTCGACGAAAATACGCCGATTGAAGCGAGAATACTCTCCAATACAATTCAGAACGCACAGAAGAACCTCGAGGGCAGAAACTTCGGCATAAGAAAGAACGTCCTCATGTACGATAACGTAATGAATAAACAGAGAGAGGTCATCTATAAGCAGAGAAGAGAAGTGCTTGACGGCGAAAACGTGCACGATAAGATTTTGGGCATGATAGACTCCTACGTCAACGGCGCATGCGACAGCTTCCTTTCGGGCGACGTTCCGGAGGAATGGAACCTCGAATCCCTCAAAGGATACTTTCTGGGCATACTCACAACTCCCGGGGACTTCAATTATTCGAAAGAAGAACTTGAAAACGTGTCCAGGGACGATATAAGAAACGAACTTCTCGAAAGGGCGCAGAAAAAGTATAAGGAAAAGGAAACGCTGTTTACCGAAGAACAGCTTTACCAGATAGAGAGAATCGTGCTGCTGCGCAACGTTGACGGACATTGGGTTAACCATATCGACGCGATGGAAGACCTCGAAGACGGCATAGGACTTCAGGCATACGCGCAGAAGGACCCGCTCGCGCTCTATACGACGGAAGCCGCCGATATGTTCGACGAAATGATAGACTCGGTAAGGGAGCAGACCGCAAAAATGCTGCTTATGGTCATGCCCACAACGCAGATAAAGGCGTCGTCGGCGCCTAAGGAAACGTCGGCGGGCCTTAAAAACGGACCGCAGAAAAGAGTAAGCGTCGACCTCGGCAAGAGCGTTTACGGAAACAGCGCAAAACCCGAAGCGAGAAAAGAGCCGATAAGAAAGACGGCGGCGGAAAAGGTCGGAAGAAACGACCCCTGCCCGTGCGGAAGCGGAAAGAAGTATAAAAAATGCTGCGGAGCGGGAATGCCGTCCGTAAGCGGAGATGAGGATAACTGATGGGACTCGGACTTCTGTTTGCGGGATATATAACTCTGCTGACGTTTAAGGTGCTGCCGCCCGTGCTCGTCGTGGGCGCGTACCTCATGTATACGTCGTTTAAAAAAATGAGCGGCTACGGAAAAGAATTCGTAAACGCAAAGATAAGCGCCGCGGTTTTCGGCGTTTACTGCACCGCATACAGCGTGCTGTGGATATCGGAACTCGCTTTTTCCTATCCGGCGGTGCTGAAAAACCCGGTTTTCGCTCTTTGCGAGAGTATGTGCTATACGGGACTGCTTATTTACCTGCACGTTACGCTCCTTTCGGCGCTTGAAGCGCTCTGCACGTCGTGCGGCTATGAAAAGGGCGTAAAGAGGGCGAAATTTTCAAAGGTCCTCATGACGACGTTTGCTTTTCTTGCCGTTATTGCCGCAATTTTGGGCGCACTCGGCGTGAAATCGTACGTTCCGCTCGCGGAGCTCATCGCTCAGACCGCGTGGTTCATATATACGGCGGTATTGATTTACGGCTGCTATATGCATATAGCGACCGACGAGATGATAGCGGAAGACGAAAAGCTCGAAAAGGAAAGAATTAATAAATTAAGCGAAAAAGCGGCTAAAAGAAATAATAAAGGCGGTAGATAAATATGATTAAAACGGGACTTGTCGGCAAGGAAGAGGCAATAGTCAGTTTAAGTAAATGCGCGCGCGAAATGTCGAGCGGAGACCTCGATATATTTGCAACGCCCGCCCTTGTCGCGCTCATGGAAGCGTCGGCAATAAACTGCGTAAAAAATAAACTCGGCATAGGCGAGACCACCGTCGGAATTTCCATAAACGTAAAGCATACCTCGCCAACGCCCACGGGAATGACGGTTTGGGCGGAAAGCGAACTTACAGAAATCGACGGAAGAAGACTCACTTTTAAAATCACCGCCTACGATAAATCGGGCGTAATAGGCACCGCAACGCACGAGAGAATGATAGTCGAAAAGGAAAAAATGCTCGAAAAAGCAAATTCCAAGATGAATAAATGAGAAAATGAAACCGAACGAAAAATTTTCAAAGGAAAACGGCAAAAAAGCGCCGTCAATTCTGCCGCAGAAGAAGAAAAACCTCAAAAAAGCAGTAATAATCGTCTCAATCGTGCTCGCAACACTCGTTTTGCTGTGCGGAGTGCTCTATTTTGTTAACGAGACGCTTAAAAACGGCAGAATTTCGGGGGAAAATACGGAACCCGACACGAACGCGAAAAATTATGTAAACTTCTATACCCCCGACTACGAAATAAATATTTTTGAAGACGAAGAGTACCTCAAAAAGAACAGAAATATATATTATGAGGTCCCGACCGCGACGGGAAGCGCGAAAATCGTGCTCGACGAGTACGAAGAAAACGAACTTGACGCGGGACAAAGGTTTTTCACCGAATATTTCGGAATAGTAACCGGCGGCGAATACGAAAAATATCATAAACTCTTCACCGACGAGTATATAAAGGACCCGTCGGGCTTTGAAAAACACCCGGCGGACAGAAAGTTCACCATGCAGAGAATTTACGATATAAACGTAAAGGAACTCGCAAAAACCCCGCCCGACGATAAGAGTTATACCTATAACGGAAAGCCTGCGGTTTTCGGCGTGTACGAAGTCGGCTATAAGATAATGAAAAACGACGGCGAATTCAGAACCGACGTCGAGTCGGATATGGTAATCCCCGTAATTTTCGAGACGGTAACGGCGGGATACGGCTCGGAAGACGAAAAAACACTCATAAAGAATATTTACAGATATCAGGATATTGCGGTAAAAGCGGAGTGAAATTATGGAAAAAGACGGCACAAAAATCAAAAAGGCGAACTTGAAAAAGGAATATTTTCTTCTTGCGGCGGGACTTGCGTTTTTCTTTAACCCAACGGTCAATATAATCGACGTGCTTCCCGACGCGATAGGCGCGATACTGATATATTTCGGACTTGAAAGGTTCGGCTATATCGACGATAAATTCGAGAATGCGAAAAAACTGTCGTTTTATATGATATGGCTGTATATCGTGAAACACGTGCTTTCGCTCGCGGTGTTCGAAAATACGTCGAATACGCTGCCGTTCACGTTTTTCTCGTCGGTGCTTGAAATAATAATTTTAACTGCGTTTTTCGGACTTTTCTATTCGGGATTCGAATACACCTTGATGAGAAGGGGAAACGGCGAGAGCGCAAAATCGGTCGCCAACGTCAAGACCTATACGGTTTTCTTTGTTTTCGCAAAGAATATTTTAGCGTTCGCACCCGAAACGCTCGAACTTTTCAGACAGAAGGAACAGTTCAATTTCGACGCCGACGCGTCGTACAGGTTCCCGATAAGCTCGCTCAAAAATTACGTAATACTCGCCTGCGTTTCGCTTTGCCTGATTTTGGGAGTGATATACCTTATAAGAACGTTTGCTTTTCTGAATAAAGTAAGAAAAGACGAAGCATATAACGAAAACCTCACCGCCGAATTTACCGAAATTCTGGAGCATAAGAGGGGAAAACTCGTAAGAAGAAAAATGAACCTGAGCTGCTTCTGCTTCGGCTGCGCGGCACTTTTCAGCGCTGACGCCGTTTTCGAGGGTAAGGATTTTCTGCCGGGTATTGTTTCCGCCATAGCCCTTGCGCTTTCGTTTGCGGCAATTTCGGAATATTCGAAAACGACGGTAAAGCAAAAGGTTTCCTGCCTTCTCATAACCGTATTCAGCGCGCTTGACACGGCGTTCCTCTGTTACCTCGAACCGCTTTATACGCGCGTTTTCTCGGCGGAGGAAATATCGGATATAGATGGCGCGGAATTCATAAAATCAGGTTTCGGCGCGGCAGTTTCGATAATCGGCGAAATCACGCTTGCGGTCCTTATGATAATCGGTATCGTAATCTGGATAAAGAAGTGTAAAAAAATCACCGACGACGACCTCGGAACGAGCTACGGCAGAAGTCCTTTCTGGGTGCTTGCGTTTTTCTCGGCATCCGCCGCCGTAAAAGCCGTAAGAACGGCAATGAACGTCTGCATCGTGCATATGGCGTTTACCGACGAGGGGATAACAAAGTATCTGAGCCTGCGCTCAATGATGACTCCTCAGTCGTCCGGCGAGTATATCGCGCAGAATCCCGGAGTTGCATTCTTTGAAAGCCTTGACGGAATGTATTCCGTAATCGGAGTTGCGGGCTTGGTGCTCGCGGCGGTTGCGGCGATAAATATGTGGGCGCTTAAATCACGCGTAAACGGAGAGGTCTAAAATATGGCTGAATTAAAGACCTTCCTTCCGGGCGACACACTCGTAATGAAAAAGAACCACGCCTGCTCCAAAAGCGCAAAGTCGTTTCTCGTGATGATGGCGGCAAGCGACGTCAAGATAAAGTGCATAAACTGCGGTCGGGAGATAACCGTGCCGCTCATAAAGATAGAAAAGAGCATAAAGAACGTAATTTCGCAAAAAGAAAACTGAAATAACCGAAAGGCAGAAAATAAAAGATGTTTGAAAACCTGCGCGAAGCGGAAAAACACTACGTCGAAATAGGCGAACAACTTATGGACCCGGGCGTTGCGGGCGACCCCGAAAAGCTCAAAAATCTCATGAAGGAACATAAGAACTTAACTCCCGTAATAGAAAAATACCGCGAATATAAGACCGCCGAGGACAATCTTTTTCAGGCAAAGGAACTGCTCGACGAGGGCGGACTCGATGCCGGAATGAAGGAGATGGCGGAAGAGGAGATAAAGACTTCCAAAGCCGATATCGAGAGGATAACCGAGGAACTTAAAATACTTCTGCTCCCCAAAGACGAAAACGACGACAGAAACGTCATAGTCGAGATAAGGGCGGGCACCGGCGGCGAGGAGGCGGCGCTTTTCGCGCATAGCCTTTTCAGAATGTACAGCATGTACGCCGAGTCGAAGAAATATAAGATAGAAGTGCTGAATATAAACGAAACCGAGCTCGGAGGAGTAAAGGAAGTGTCGTTTATGGTGGAAGGCGAGGGCGCCTATTCGAGATTCAAATTCGAAAGCGGCGTTCATAGAGTGCAGAGGGTTCCCGAAACGGAAACGCAGGGCAGAATACATACGTCTGCGGTAACAGTTGCGGTGCTTCCCGAAGCCGAGGACGTCGAAGTCGAGATAAACCCGAACGACCTTGAAATAGATACTTACAGAAGCGGCGGCGCGGGCGGCCAGCACGTCAATAAACCCGACTCCGCCATAAGAATAACGCATCTTCCCACGGGAATAGTCGTCGAATGCCAGGACGAGAGAAGCCAGTTCAAGAATAGGGATAAGGCGATGAAAATGCTCAAAACCAAACTTCTCGATATGGAGAGGGAAAAACAGCAGAACGCCATAGCGTCCGAAAGAAAGAGCCAGGTCGGAACGGGAGACCGAAGCGAGCGCATAAGGACCTATAACTACCCGCAGGGCAGAATGACCGACCATAGAATAAACCTCACGATGTATTCGCTCGAAACGATACTCGACGGCAGACTCGACGAGATAATAGACGCGCTCATAACGGCTGACAGAGCCGAAAAACTGCAGAATTCGCAAATCTGATTTTGAAAACCCGGAAAGGAAAAATCATTTTTCATGATACTCGCAAAGACGGAGATATTAAAAGTTTCAAAAAACGCCGGTACGGCGGAAGATATTGAAAAACTGAAATTTGCGTCCGACGTAATAAAAAGGGGCGGACTTTGCGTTTTCCCGACCGAAACCGTGTACGGACTCGGCGCCGACGCGCTTAACGAAAAAGCCGTGAAATCCATATATGAAGCAAAGGGCAGACCGCAGAACAACCCGCTCATAATACACCTTTCGGATAAAAAGGAAATAGAAAAATACTGCTTGACCGAAGGCGCTTGCGGACTTGAAAAATTGACTTCCCTCATGCCCGCACCCTTAACCGTGATACTGAAAGCAAAGGATATAGTACCCAAAGCAACTACGGGAGGGCTTGATACCGTCGCTTTCAGAATTCCCGCAAACGCGGTTGCAAGAAAGCTCATTGAACTTTCCGGAACGCCGGTTGCGGCGCCTTCCGCAAATATTTCGGGAAAACCCAGCCCCACAAACGCAAAAGACGTGATAGAGGATATGGATTCAAAAGTCGACGTCATCATCGACGGCGGCGAATGCGAAATAGGCATAGAATCCACCATAATCACACTTTGTGAAAACCCGCCGGTGCTGTTGAGACCGGGAAAGATATCGTTTGAAACGCTGACGGAACTGCTCGGAGAGGTGCATATGTCGCACGCCGTGCTCGATAGTTTGAAGCCCGGAGAGAAAATTTTGTCGCCGGGAATGGCGTATAAACACTACGCGCCCGATAAACCCGTAATATTGCTCAAAGGCGGTACGGAAAAGAAAATAAACTACGTGAATGAGAAGAATAAATCGGAAAAGATAGCGGTCATCTGCTACGAGAGCGATAGGGAAAAGATAAACTGTAAAGATACGCTGTGCGCGGGAGACGGAAATAATAACGAAGCGTACGCGGCAAAACTCTTTTCGCTGTTAAGAAGTACGGATAAACTCGATGCAGATAAGGTTTACGCTTTTCTGCCGAAGGATACAAGCGGTATATCGCTTGCGATATATAACAGACTTATGAGGGCGGCGGCCTTCAACGTGATAAATTTGGATTAAGACGGAGAGAAAAAGTGAAGATTATCGGCTTGACGGGCGCAAGCGGCGCAGGAAAAGGCACAGTCGCAAAAATAATGTCCGAAAAATACGGCGCATTACATATTGATACCGATCTTACCGCAAGAGAAGTCGTGAGAAAGGGAAAACCCTGCCTTGAAGAGCTGAAAAACGCCTTCGGAAGCGAAATAATAAGAAAAAGCGGCCGCCTTGACAGGAAAAAACTCGCGGGCATAGCGTTTTCCGATAAAGAAAACCATAAAAAACTCAATAAAATCACGCACTATTATATAAACGCAGAAGTCGGAAAAATAATCGAAAAAGCAAAAAAATCAGGAAAAACGGAGTATCTCGTGATAGACGCGCCGCTGCTTTTTGAAAGCGGCGAAGATAAACTCTGCGACGTAACGCTTGCAGTTCTGGCGGATAAGGAAACGCGAAAGAAAAGAATAATAAAACGGGATAAATTATCGGAGAAGTCGGCGGAAAACAGAATAAACGCCGGAAAAGAAGACGGATATTACAGGAAAAAATGCGATTACGTTCTGGAAAACCGCGGAGAAACGCTTGAGGAATTCGAAAAAGAAGCAAAAACGTTTCTTGAAAAAATGTTTTCGGAAATATCCGGAAAATAAGCTTGACTGAAAGGCATATGATATGAGAAAATCATTTGTAATCATAACGATTCTGGTGCTCGCCGCAATACTTGCGACGCTGTGGACGTTTTTTTCTGATTTGATACTCAAAAAAACGCACCCGCTGCCGTATAATGAAACGGTAAAGAAATACAGCGCGGTATACGCCGTGCCGGAAGAAATAATATACGCGGTGATAAATACAGAAAGCGAATTCAAGAGCGACGCCGTGTCAAAGAAGGGCGCGATAGGACTTATGCAGATAATGCCCGAAACGTTCGAATGGCTCTGCTCGAAAAACTCTGAGGAGGACGCAAGCGCCGAACTGCTGTATAATCCTGAAGTGAATATAAAATACGGCACATATTATTTGAGCCTGCTTTATTCCGAATACGGAGTTTGGGAGACGGTTTACGCGGCGTATAACGCGGGACGGAGTACGGTAAACGCATGGCTTTCCGATACGAGGTACAATAATAACGGAAAGCTCGTGAATATTCCGTATCCCGAAACGGCAAAATATACCGAGAAGGTGTCCAAAAGCGCGGCGATATATAAGAAACTCTATTTTTCGGGCGAAAAATCGGAGGACGAAGATGAGGACCCCGGTATAAACAGCGCGGCTTACGGCACCGTGGTGTCATCGGATTAAAAAAGATTATTATAAAAATTTTTAAAATATAAGAGAGGAAAAACTATGTCGAAAGAGAATAAAACCAAAGCGGAAGCGCAGAAAGAAAAACTGTTTGCAGAAAATAAGAACGCATACGAAGTTTGTAACGACGCGGAGATAAAAAAGGCGTATAAATACTGCGAAAGCTATAAAAAATTCATGAACGAGGCGAAGACCGAACGCGAAAGCGTAGATAAAGCGGTTGAAATGCTCAAAAAAGCGGGCTTTACCCCTTTCGAATACGGAAAAAAATATTCGACGGGCGATAAAGTTTACCTCAATAACAGGGGAAAAGCGCTTTATATCACGGTTTTCGGAAAAAAGAACCTGGAAGAGGGACTAAATATCGCGGCGGCGCATAACGACAGCCCGAGAATCGACCTTAAACAGTGCCCGCTTTACGAAGACGGCGGAATGGCGCTCTTTAAGACGCACTATTACGGCGGAATAAAGAAATATCAGTGGGTAACCGTGCCGCTCGCACTTCACGGAGTTATAGTGAAAGAAAACGGGGAAGTCATAAACGTTTGTATAGGCGAAGACGAAAACGACCCGGTGTTCTATATAACAGACCTGCTCCCGCACCTCGGAAAAGACCAGGAAGCAAAGACGCTCGGAAAGGCGTTCACGGGAGAACAGCTGAATGTTCTCGTAGGAAGTAAACCTTACGGCGACGAAAAGATAAGCGAAAAGATAAAACTCAACGTGCTTGCACTGCTTAACGAAAAATACGGAACAACCGAAGCCGACCTCGTTTCGAGCGAGCTGTGCCTGGTTCCCGCAGCAAAGGCAAGGGATATCGGCTTTGACAGAAGCATTATAGGCGCTTACGGACACGACGACAGAGTCTGCGCGTATCCGATAGTGACGGCGGCGATTGAAGTCGCAAAGACCGTGCCGGAATATACCTGCGTTACGATACTCGCCGATAAAGAGGAAATCGGAAGCGAGGGAAATACGGGCATGCAGTCGTTCGCATTTGAAAATATGCTCGTCGAGATGGCGGAAAACGCGAAGGTTAACCCCAGAAAGATGTTTGAAAACTCAAAGTGCCTTTCTGCTGACGTCAACTCCTGCTACGACCCCACCTACCCGGAGGTTTACGAGGCGAGAAACTCGGCGTTTCTGAATAAGGGAGTCGCCGTAACGAAATTCACGGGCGCAAGGGGAAAGTCCTCAACGAACGACGCGCACGCGGAATACGTAGGACTCGTAAGAAAAATATTCAACGAAAATAAAGTGCTGTGGCAGGCGTGCGAACTCGGTAAAGTGGATATAGGCGGCGGCGGAACGGTCGCAATGTATCTCGCAAAGCTCAATATCGACGTAATAGACGTAGGCGTGCCGGTGCTCTCAATGCACGCGCCTTACGAAGCGGTTTCAAAGACCGACGTTTATATGACGTATAAGGCGTTCTGCGCATTTTTCGAAAGAAAATAATAAGGAAGACGGGAAAACGAAAGTATGAAAAAAATCATTCCGCTTTTTTCAGGATCAAGCGGAAACTGCACTTATATAAAATACGATGACGAGGAAATCCTCGTCGACGCGGGCGTTTCAATGAAGATGATAGAATGCGCGCTGAATAGCATAAATACCGAGCTTTCGCATATAAAAGCGATTTTCGTAACGCATGAGCATACAGACCATATAAAGGGCGTCGAAGCGATATCAAAGGCGTGCGGAATCCCGGTGTACATAAACGGCGCGTCGGCGGAATACGCCGTACAGAACGGCATTTTCTTCGAAACGCAGAAATATATAAACGAAAAGAACGCACTCGACAGCGTGGATTTGAATAAAATACACGCCGATATATTCAAGACTCCGCACGACTCGTGCGGAAGCGTCGGATATAGGTTTACTTTTGCCGACGGAAGCGCGCTCGGTTACGCCACCGATATGGGATATATCACAAAAGGGGTTGCCGAAGCGCTTTTCGGCTGCGAAACAGTGATTCTGGAAAGTAATCACGACTTGGAAATGCTGAAAAACGGACCTTATCCGTATTATCTGAAACATAGAATTCTGTCGGATAAGGGACACCTCTCAAATAATGCGTCTGCGGACTTTCTGCCGTATCTCTTCGAAAAGGGGAACAAAAAAGTGATACTCGCACATCTGTCTGAGCATAACAATACCCCGAGAATCGCTTACGAAACAAATACCGACGCGCTGAAAAAAGAGGGAATAAACGCCGACGAAATGAAGATAACCGTTGCAATGAAATCAATATTATAGGGAAAAACTTTTAAGGAAAAAACGTAAATGACAAGACTTGTAGTAGTAAGACACGCGGAAAGCGAAGGCAATTTTTTAAGGGAATTTCATGGACAGTATAATTCGGACATAACCGAAAAAGGACACGTTCAGGCGGAATGCACCGCAAAATTTCTGGACGGAGTAAAAATCGATAAAATATATTCAAGCGACATAAAAAGGGCTTATTCCACCGCAAAACACGTTGCAGACAGAAAAGGCCTTGAAATAATCAAAGACGAGGGCTTGAGAGAAATTTTCGCAGGCGAATGGGAGAGGAAAAGCTTTTACGCATTGCCGGAGGAGTACCCGGAACTCTTCGAAAAATGGAAAACCCATAAATCGCAGTGCACACTTCCGGGCGGAGAGTCGGTTTCGCATCTGGCGCATAGAATTATAAACGAATTTGAAAAAATCGCGCGCGAAAACGAGGGCAAAACCGTGCTCGTCGTAACCCACGCAACGCCGATTGCGTCGCTCATCTGCCTGTGGAAGGGAAAAGAACTTTCATATATGGACGATACTCCTTGGGCGGCCAACGCGTCGGTAAGCATAGTCGATTATATAAAAGACGGAGAATATAAAATAGAGATGCTCGCATACTCGGAACATCTCGAAAAGGAAGGTCTTCTTACGACGCTGCCAAAAAGCGTGTGAAAATTTTTGCAAAAAACCTTGACAAACGCAAAATACTGTGATATTATATCTAAGACAAAGAAGCAGAGCAATCTCACCCGCCGTTAACAACGGAAGGTCAATAACGCGTACGGTAAAAAGCCGTAAGTGTTTGTGTATTGCTTTGCGAAGGATTGTTCCTTCGCATTTTTGTTTGAAAAAAGGATAAATTTTTTGAATTTTCTGGAGGTGTTTTTTATAAGCGCAAAAGAGGTTATGATCAACGAACAGATCAGAGCGAAAGAAGTAAGAGTAATAGACGGCGACGGTTCGCAGCTCGGAGTCATGAGCGTAAAGGACGCGCTGAAAATTGCGTATGCGAAAGATTTGGATCTCGTTGAGATTTCGCCGAATTCCGACCCGCCCGTATGCAGAGTAATGGACTACGGAAAGTACCGCTTTGAACGGGATAAGAAAGAAAAAGAAGCGAAAAAGAAACAGCAGATGATAGACGTTAAAGAAATCCAGCTGTCATGCAGAATAGACACGCACGACTTCGAGACGAAATTAAAGCACGCGAGAAAATTTCTCGACGCGGGCAATAAAGTCAAGGTGTGCGTAAAATTCAGAGGCAGAGAGATGGCGCATAGCGCCATCGGACAGGAGATAATAACGAAATTCGGAGACGCGTGCCTTGATATCGGAGTAATAGAAAAAATGCCGGTGCTCGACGGGCGTCAGATGATAATGTTTATCAATTCAAAACAAAACGTACCTCAGCAGGCGTCATCCAAGAAGAAAGCGGCAAAGCCCGCGGAAAACGCCGTTAAAGAAGAGAAAAATGAATCCAATGACAAAGCGGAAGAATAATTAAAAACAAAATTTGAAAGGAATGTTTACATTGGCAAAGCAGAAATCACACAAGGCTACCGCGAAGCGCTTCAGCGTTACGAAGAGCGGAAAAGTAAAGTACAGCAGGTCATACAGACGCCACAAGCTCGGTATAAAGGCGCCTAAGAGAAAGAGACAGCTCAGGGGCGGCGCAATTCTCAGCGAATCGTTTGCACCTACGGTAAAGAAACTTATCCCTTACGCTTAAATAATTAAAAATAATAACCGAAAGGAATGTGGCATAAATGGCAAGAGTAAAAGGCGCTCTTATGACAAGAAAGAGACGCAATAAAGTATTAAAAGCAGCAAAAGGATATTGGGGCGCAAAGAGCAAGCACTTCAAGATGGCAAAACAGGCCGTAATGAAGAGCGGCAACTATGCGTTCATAGGAAGAAAGCTCAAGAAGAGAGACTTCAGAAAACTGTGGATAACGAGAATATCCGCCGAAGCAAAGGTAAACGGCATAAACTACTCGCAGTTTATGAACGGACTTAAAAAGGCGGGCGTAACGCTTAACAGAAAAATGCTCTCGGAAATTGCGATTTCCGATAAAGAAGGCTTTGCAAAACTCGTTGAACAGGCAAAGGCCGCACTTTAAGCATACAAAACAAAAAGGTAAAACCGCACGTAAAACGTGCGGTTTTTTCACTTGCAAAAACAAGTAAAATATGTTAAAATAAAATGAATTATTATATTTGCAAAAAGAACGTGAAAAAGGCGGTGGGCGCATGGAAGGGATAAAAGCCGAAAAAGTAACGGATACTCTTACCGTTTTGCAGAAAAAAGGCGTATTCAGCTATGGCACCGACGCCGTCATGCTCGCGGATTACGTTTTGGAGAACGTAAAATTCATAAACGGCAAAAAGACGTGCGACCTTTGCTCCGGAACGGGCATAATTCCGCTCATTTTGTGCGACAAAAATCCGCAGCTGCGCGCCGCGTGCGTCGAGATAAGCGAAAAAGCCGCCGATTTGTGTAAAAAAAGCGTAAAACTCAACGGCTTTGAAGATAGAATAGACGTGCTCTGCGCCGATATAAAGGACGTAAAGACACTTTTTCGCGAGGAGGAATTCGATTTTGTAACCTGTAACCCGCCGTATATGACCGCAAACTGCGGAAAAATGTGCGACGACGTGGATATAAATATTGCAAGGCACGAAATCTCCTGCGATATTTACGACGTGTTCAGAGCGGCGTTTCATCTGCTCAAAACGGGCGGCTGTATTTATACGGTTTACCGCTCGGACAGACTTTCCGCACTCATGAACGCGGCAAAGCAGAATAAATTCGAGATAAAGGATATAGTTTTCATAAAAACCAAAAAGACAAGCGACGAATGCGGCATTTTCACGTGCAAGGCAATGAAAAACGCGTCGGAAGGCATGAAAGTAAGCGTAAAAAGTATTAACGAATAGATTTTTCATAAACGGTGGATTTGATGGACGAAGAAGCAAGAGAAAACGAAATTCAGACCGAAAAAGCCGAAGAAAGACCCGCAGCAAAAGAGGGTCTTGCAAGCTATTATAAAAGAAGCGCGTACGGGGTAAGAGTCGCATTTTTCGTATCCCTTGTGCTTCTCGTTGCCTTCACGGTCTTCTGTATAGGCTTTTTCAAGGACCATATCACCTACGATAATATAAGATACTTTTTCAAGTACCTCGATATAACGAGCTCGGATAATATCCCGTCAGACGCGGAAATCGTGATAAGCGAGGGCAGGGAAGCGTCGTACGTTATGCTCTATAACGACGTCGCCGCGGTAACCGACAGCGGAATTGCGCTGTACGACTTTGCGGGCAATAAACTTTACAGCTATAAATACAGTTACGCAAGCGCATGCGCCACGACCAACGGAAAGAGCGTGCTCGTTTACGACAGCGGTGGAACGGGGCTTTCAATATATAATTCCGTGTCGAAAATATATGAAACGAATTTCGATTACGACGTAAAGTCGGCGTGTATAAACGAACTCGGCTGCTTTGCGGTAATCAACTCCGAAAAGACCTACCGCTCGGGCATAATCGTGTTCGATAGGGACTATAACGAGATTTTCCGCTGGATGAGCCCGGATAAGTACGTAACGTCGGTGGATATAAACGCAAACGCGTCAAGAGCTGCGGTGTCCTGCGTCAGAAACGAAAACGGCTCGTTCGTAACCGACGTAATCGTGTTCAATACCTCAACCGGCGAGAAGGAATATCAGAAAACCGTTTTTGACAGTATAGCGCTTAAAATAGGATACGCCGATAATTATTCCGGCATTTATATCCTCACCGATAACGCGCTCATATTCTGCGATACCGGACTTGAAGAAAAGGCAAATTATTCGTATAACCCCTCAAACGCAAAGTTCTTCAAGGACTTTGACGAATGCTTCCTTATCGCGGAAAGCAGCAGCCTTGCGGGAAGCACCATGAAACTTTCCGCATACGCAAGCGACGGAAGCGAGATGTTCTCTGTTGTAAGCGAAAAGGGAATGATAGACGCGGCATACGACGATACAACACTTTATCTTCTCACCAAAGAGTCGCTCGAAGTGTACGAATACGAAAAAAATAACGGTAACGAAAGAGAAATCAAAAAAATCGGCGAAAAGGAGCTCGGCCTGCAGTATAAATTCGTAAAGACGGACAGTTACGGAAGATATATACTCATAGGCGCAAAGAAGGCAAAGAGAGGACTGCTCGCCGTACTGCTCGAAGAACAGCTCGAAAAATAGGAAAGAAAGAGGAAAAGGGACTTGAAAATACTTGCTGTCGGAGACGTTGTGGGGGTAAGCGGAACTGAATTTATCCGCAAAAACCTCTGGAATCTGCGAAAAGAAAATAAAATTGATTTTACGGTGCTCAACGGCGAAAACGCCGCAAAGGGCAACGGGCTCGACAGAAGCACCGCCGAAACGCTGCTCGCGTCGGGCGCCGACGTGATAACGAGCGGCAACCATATCTGGAAAAAATACGACGTAAAGGGCGTACTTGAAGATATGCCGTGCGTGCTCAGACCCGCAAATTTCCCCGACGCCTGCCCCGGAAACGGAAGCATTGTAACCGAGGTAAACGGAGTGAGAATCCTCGTTGTGTCGCTTATCGGAAACGTCTATATGCAGGACGCATATACGTCGCCGTTTGAAAAGGCGGACGCATTACTTGAAAAATATAAGGGAGAATTCGACGTGAGCGTCGTCGATTTTCACGCCGAAGCTACCTCCGAAAAAATCGCGCTTTCAAAATACCTCGACGGTAGGGTTTCCGCGGTTTTCGGCACGCATACACACGTTCAGACCGCGGACGCAAAGATTCTTCCGCGCGGAACCGCAACGGTAACCGACGTCGGAATGACGGGGGCGTACGACTCTGTGCTCGGCATAAAATATGAGTGCGTGCTCGATAAATTCCTTCTTAAAATGCCGATAAGATTCGAGGAAGCCGACGGAAAGGTAATGTTCAACGGCGCAGTATTCGATATCGACGAAAAAACCGGCAAATCCACCGATATAAAAACGCTGAATTTTGTTGAGAACTGATTTAAAATCATAAGATATTTTATTTCTTTTTTGTTAAAAAACCGTTAAATATAGAACTTTTGTTTGATTTTTGTCGAAAAAAGGGATATAATAATTGTAATAAAGCGGTAAAAATAACAAAAATTCAGAAAGCAGAGGGTTTTATGGAACAGCTTAAACCGAAAGAAAAGCGGGTGCTCGATTATATAAATCTTGCGATAGAGAGAAACGGCATGGCGCCGTCGGTAAGGGAGATATGCGCTTCTCTCGGCATAAAGTCGACGTCGACCGCGCATATGTACGTCGAAAGACTCGCGTCGAAAGGGTATATAAAGAAACTGCCCGGCAAGAGCAGAACCATACGTAAAGCGGAGGACGAAACAAAAGACGTGAAGTATAAGGTCCCGCTGATAGGACAGGTTGCGGCGGGCGCACCCATACTTGCGCAGGAGAATTTCGAAGGATATATAACCTATTCGAGCGAAAGACGCTATGACCCCGAAAAACTGTTCTGCCTTAAAGTAAAGGGCGAGAGCATGAAGGAAATAGGCATAATGGACGGCGATTACGTCATAGTAGAGCAGACGTCTTACGCCGAAAACGGGGAAATAGTCGTAGCCCTCGTCGAAGACGAGGCGACGGTAAAGAGATTTTTCAAGGAAAACGGAGTTTTCCGCCTGCAGCCCGAAAATAAGGATATGGAACCGATAATAGTAAAGGACGTTTCGGTGCTCGGAAAAGTCGTGGCGCTCGTCAGGTACTATGCTTAGATATTTAAGGGAAACAAGAAAAACAGCGTCCGACGCGGTCTTCTCAAAGAACTGCATAATCTGCGCAAACAGAACGCTCGGCAGCCCGGTCTGTAAGAGCTGCGATGAACTGCTTGACGGGGATTTGCTCAAACACCCGATAGCAAAATTCAAAACGCAGAACGGAGATATAATAAAATGCGCGTCGCTTTATAATTATAATACCGTCGGCGATACGCTTAAAAGATTTCTGTTTTATATAAAGGAGAATTATAACGGAGACGCGCTCGACTACGCGGCGAAGAAGTTTTCGTACCCGCTCGGCATGCTTGCGCTTCCCGAAAACTCCGTCATAGTGAACGTGCCGAGAAGCACGGAGAACTACGATAAATACGGCTTTGACCAGACGTACGAGTTTTCGAGAAGGGTAAAATACTATTGCGGGAAAAAGTATATTTATTCCAATCTGCTGAAAAGAAAGCGCGGCGCAAAGGAGCAGAAAAAGCTCTCGGGCGCCGACAGAAAGATAAACGCAAAAGGCAGTATCGAAATAAGGAAGATAAATCTTTTAATTCTGAAGAAAAAACTTGAAAAACTAAAAAAGGAAAGTCCGGACATACTTATCGCCGACGATATGATAACGACGGGTTCCACCGTCGAGGAGTGCGTAAACGTAATAAGGACGGTCTTTCCGAAATCAAAGATATTTGCCGCAAGTCTTGCGAGAAACGATATAGAATATTAAATCCGAGGGGAAAATTGTATGACACCTAAAAAAACGCCTGCAATAAAAAAGAATAACTCGAAAAGCAAAGCAAATCAGACGGATACAGGCCGTAAAAACGAGAATCTGCGTCTGAAAGAGGAGATAAAAACGCTGAAGAATAAAAATTATGAAAATACGTTTTCATATAATTTCATGCCGTTTATAATCTTCTTTTTAGGCGTTTTTGTCGCGATATGCTTTATAATACCCGATTATATGGGAGTGCTCGGGGGAGCCGCAAACGTTTTGAAGGGGCTGCTCTCCGTCGGCGCGCCGTTTGTGTCGGTTTGCATGATCGTTCACTCGTTTTTCTGGAAAAACGACGTAAAAAATAACAGACTCAACGTAAAATTCGTCATAAATACACTTCTCGTGCTCAACGTCTCGGCGGTAACGCATTTGTTCTATATAGACGCGTTCGAAAAAACCTACGGAAAACTCAATTTCTTCGTCGGTGAAAACAGTTTGTACGCACTCGGACAAAATTATGACGGCGGCGGTGCGATAGGCGGCGCCGTTGCGGGATTTTTGCACGGCTTTATGAATTTCGGCGCCTGGATAGTGCTGTTTTTCTCACTCGTCATACTCACCTTTGCGATTCTGAATATCATGCCCGCCGATATGATAGCGTTTGTGGGCAATAAATTCAGGGAATGGGCGTATAACGCAAAACTTCAGCGTAAACAGCGCCTTGAAAGACCGATTCCTGTAAGAGAAGAGGACTTTCCGGATAAAGAAAACGATTTGAACGAAAATAAGCCCGAAAAGCGTAAAAAACCGTACCTTCTCGGACTCGGCGATAAAAAAGAGGACGAAAATAAGGAAGAAATAAAGGGCGAAGACGAAAAAGAGGAGACACAGGAAGACGAAAAGGAAATAGATATAAACGATACGCCCGAAATATCGCCAGACGCGCTTAAAATGGCGACGGGAGATATGAGCGCGGCGGCAAACGCCACGGCGATAGCGCCCGATAAGGATATCTTCAACGGAATAAAGGATAAGATAAAGTTCTATAACAGTCCGAAACCCGAGCAGGGCGCAGATAAAAAAGAGATAAACCTTGCCGATATCTTCACCGAAGACGCGGTCATTGCGTCGGCAGGCGTTACGGCAAGCACGTCGGACGTGCTTCCCGACGGCGCGAAGATAGACGGTCATTTAAGCGAAATAAACACAAATAACGAATTTGAAGGCGAAAAGGAAAATATCAGCGTGCTGCGTAAGCCGTCTTACGCCGAAACCTATAAATTCCCGCCGATAAATTACCTTGAAAAAGACCCCAATCCCGCAACCTTCCTCGTTACCGACGAACTCAAACAGACGTCGGTAAAACTCGTCGAAACGCTCGCAAACTTCGGCGTAAAGACTAAGATAACAAATATATGCTGCGGACCTACCGTAACGAGATACGAGCTTCAGCCGGAAGTCGGAGTAAGGGTAAAATCCATACAGAACCTGTCCGACGACATAGCGCTGCACCTCGCGGCGGCGGGCGTAAGAATAGAAGCGCCGATACCGGGCAAAGAGGCCGTCGGAATAGAAATACCGAATAAACACGTCTCGACGGTTTACATAAGAGACCTCATAGAAAACGAAAAGTTTGAACAACTGAAAAGCAAACTATCGTTCTGCCTCGGAATGGACGTTGCCGGAAGCCCCGTTTATATGGATATGGCAAAGATGCCGCATCTTCTCATCGCGGGCGCAACCGGTATGGGCAAATCGGTGTGCTTGAACAGCTTTATCGTAAGTATTCTTTATAAAGCAAGACCGGACGAATGTAAACTCATACTCGTCGACCCCAAAAAAGTCGAACTCGGCGTGTATAACGGAATCCCGCACCTGCTCGTGCCGGTGGTGAACGACCCCAAAAAAGCGGCGGGCTCGCTGTCCTGGGCTGTAATGGAAATGGAGCGCAGATTCCAGCTTATAGAGGAAGTCGGAGTAAGGGATATAGACGGATATAATAACGTTATCAAAAACGACCCCGAAAGAGAGGCGCTTCCCAAGATAATCATCATAATAGACGAGCTTGCCGACCTCATGATGACGGCAAGAGACGCGGTTGAAACCTCGATTTGCCGTATCGCGCAGAAGGCGAGAGCCGCGGGCATGCACCTCATAATCGGAACGCAGAGGCCGTCGGTCGACGTCATTACGGGACTTATCAAAGCGAACGTTCCGTCGAGAATAGCGTTTACCGTTGCTTCGCAGGTCGACTCGAGAACGATTATCGACGTGTCGGGCGCCGAAAAACTGCTCGGACGCGGCGATATGCTTTACGCGCCCGTCGGATGCATGAAACCCATGCGCGTTCAGGGCTCGTACGTCGGCGATAAAGAGATAGAGAATATAATCAATTTCTTGAAGAGCGAGGGCGAAGCCCAGTACGATAACGACATAATCGACAGCATCGACAGAGAAGCCGAACGCTGCACCGATAAAAAGGGAAGAGCGCCTGCGGAAGAGGACGATATGGATTCCGACGACAGAGAGTCTATAATCGATTCGGACGACGCAATACTGCCCGCGATAGAAATCGCGGTGGAAGCAAAAATGCTTTCCACGTCGCTGCTTCAGAGAAAACTGTCGCTCGGCTATTCGCGCGCCGCAAGAATAGTCGATAAACTCGAAAAACTCGGCGTTGTCGGCCCGTTTGAGGGCTCAAAGCCGAGAAAAGTGCTCATAACGCGCGAAGAATACCTTGAAATGAAAATGAACCGCGGCAAATAATAATGCAAAAGAAAAATTACCCCGATACGTTAATGAGAAACCGCTTTGTGATAGCCGCGGCGGCGATAGTGCTTTTCGCGGCGATGGCGGTGAGCGTGTTTGTAAATATATACACCGACAATACAAATGAACTTAAAGAAAGTATGCGCGGATTGTTCTGCGCGCACTTTATAGACGTAGGGCAGGGCAACGCCTGCCTTTTGTCGGACCCCGACGGGAAATATATGCTGATAGACGCGGGAGACAGCGAAAACTCCGTCTATCTCATAAAATATCTGAAAAATCTCGGAGTGGAAAAGATAGAGTACCTCGTAATCACACACCCGCATGAAGACCATTACGGCGGAGCGAGAGACGTCATAAGGAATTTCGACGTCGAAAAACTGCTCTTGTATAAGGAATTCAAGGATACCTATCCGTACGATACGCTCGCATACGTGCTTAGAGAAAGAAACGAAAACTCCGCAACGGTGCTTGCCGGCTGCGGCGATAACTATACTTTCGGTAAAGCGGAATTTGAAATAATCTCGCCCGAAAACCCCGACCTTACAAATTATAACGACTCAAGCCTTGCCCTCAGGGTAAAATACGGGGACACGGCGTTTTTGTTTACGGGAGACGCGGGAAAGAATATGGAAAGCGCCATGATAAAGAGCGGATACGAACTGAAATCCGACGTGTTCTGCGCGGGACACCACGGCTCCTCGTCGTCGAATTCCCTGAAATTCCTACAAGCCGTAAATCCCTAATTTATCGTGGTAAGCTGCGCAAAAGATAACGAATACGGACACCCGCATAGGGAAAGCG